>DATNEZ010000253.1:0-3528 GCA_035606645.1 Binatia bacterium | reverse complement strand
CCGCCTCGTTCAGTGTCGCGGTCAGGAGCGCCTCCTCGCCTAGTCTCCCGGCCGGCGCGCCCCCCGCACCGGTCCCGCCCGTTCCCGGTGCCCCGCCGGGCCCGGCACCCGCCACGCCGCCGGCGGCCGCCCCGCCGCCCGCCGCGCCGGAATCGCCGCCGCCGATGTACCCGAGCGATTTCAGGCGGGCGATCATCTCCTCGTCCGCGCCGCTCTCCGCCACCACGGGACGGATCTGCTCCAGGCTCCTCCCCACCTCTTCATAGGACGGCAGCGTCCGCGGCGGGAAGCGGGCCAGGAACGACGGCTGGATCGCCTCGTTCAGGACGCGCCCCTGCATGTCCTTGGCCACGGGAAGCCCGGCCAGGTAGAGAACGGTCGGGGCGATTTCGAGGAGCTCGGTCGTGTCGAGCCGCCCCGGCTTGATCGCGGGACCTGCGGCGATCAGGACACCGTAGCGCCGGTGCCAGAGGGCCGGCTTCCCCTCGATGTACGGCGGCTCCCGGGTCGGACGGCTGGTGCCGTTCTGGAACCCGTGGTCGGAGATCACGAAGACGACCGTGTCCGGCGACAGCTTCGCAAGCACCTCCCCGATCAGCCGGTCCTGGTAGCGGTAGTAGGCGAACACCGTGTCGTGGTAGGCCGCGTACTCCTCCGCCGACGCCATCTCCATCCTGGGCGGCATGTAGTGCGCGAAGCGATGGCACACCTCGTCGATCCCCTGGTAGTAGATGGAGAACAGGTCCGGCTGCCCGCGCTTCAGGATGTCGAGTGCGATCGCCTGGTACGACCTGGCGCTCGCGAGGATCTTCGTCAGGTGGTTGACCGGCTCCCGGTAGGCGGTCTTCGGGTCCTCCTTGACCTGCCGGCGGAGCGCGGCGAACTGCTCCTTGGTCACGACCGCGAACTTGCGGACCTCGTCCAGCGTGATCTCGTTGTCGTCGACGAGCTGCGGGCGGACCTCGTTGAAGTAGTTCTCGGGGTACGTCCGTCCCTTGCGATCCGGATCGTTGGTCACGAACCCGAACAGGCTGTACGCCACGCGGTCGGAGATCATGTAGCCGTCCACCGGCTCCGCCGGCCAGGTCGCCCACCAGGCGATGAAGGCCGACGAGCGCCCGGCGTCCGAGAACATGTTCCACAGCGCCTTGACCTTCCTGCCCCGGCTCGAGACCGGGACGGCGAGGCCCGTCCCGCTGTCCTTCACCAGGAAGTCCAGGATGCCGTGCTCTTCGGGGGACTTGCCGGTGGCGACGCTCGTCCACAGAAGCGGGGACAGGGTCGGCGTCATCGTCTTGAGGTTCCCCCAGGCGCCGCGCGCCTTCAGGGCCGCCAGGTTCGGGAGCTGCCCCTGCTTGATCAGCGGGTCGATGATCTCCCAGTCCGCCGCGTCGAGACCGAGGATGGCGATCTTCAGCTTGGTGTCGGCCATCCGATCGCGCAGCGCGCGCGTCGTGATCGCCGCGATGGCGTCCGGCGCGCCTCTGGGCCTCTCGAGCCTCAGCGTGACCGAGGCGAACCCGAGCGGCTCGAGGTCCCCGCGCACCTTGGCCTCGAGGTTTTCCTTCCCTTCCAGGAGGGCGATCGACTCGGCCGAGGCGCTTCGGCTCCAGGACTCGACCGACGTCGTGGCCGCGGCGCGCAGGGCGTCGACCGGCGAGCCGCCGCGCGACGGCGATGCGAAGTACTTCGCCAGCGCGGCATCGTCCATGCGCGCTTCGATCGCGAACGGGACCTCGATGTCGATCCCCTCGGCCGTCCTCACCTTGACCGAAGAGGCGGCGCGCAACGTCCCCTCGGGGACGCGATGGATCCGGTGAACCAGCGGCAGGGCGACCCAGGTTCCCGGCGCAAGGCGCTGGACGACGCCCCCCGGCCCCTGGCGGAAGACACGCTCGGACCCGCCCACGCGCACCAGCGAGGCCCACAGCAGGCCCGCCAGGACCAGGACGGCGGCCACGACAATCCAGCCCCTCGGTACGCCTTTCGGCTGGGGTGTCCTGGCTGGAGGGGCCATGGCGATGGGTCCTTTGGAGAGACTCGACCGCGATCGAGTATAGCCTCGATTACAACTTCGGAATCGAGGGCAGATTCTGCCGCCGCCCGATGGACGCCGCCCGGTTCCGACCCAATCTTCTTGCCTGTGCCCTGACCGTCGTCCCCTGAGCCCCCGGGCGATCGCCTACATCGGTTCCGTCTGCGCCGTCGGCTTCGCCGCCCTGGCGGCGTCCTGGGGGTTCGGAGTGCGCGCGCCCGTGGCGTCGCTCCTGGTCGCGATGGCCGCGGCGGTCCTGTCGTCGCCGTTCCGGATCCCGCTGCCCGTCCTGGGAAACGTCTCGATCGCGTTCGCGTTCGTCTTCGCGGCCCTGATCCTGCTCGGCGCGCCGGCCGCGGTGCTCACCGCGGCGGTCTCGGGCGTCGCGGCGTCGGTCCTTCGCAGGGGCCCGCGGCCCCCCGTCCATCGCATCCTGTTCAACGTCGCCGACCTCTCGGTCTCCGCGGCGGTGGCGGGCGGCGTCTTCCGTCTGGCCGGCGGGACGCCCGGCGCGCTCGAGCCCTCGGCCGAGTGGCTGGCGGTGGTCCTGGGCGCCGTCTCGTTCTTCATCGTGAACTCGCTTCTGGTGGCGGGGGCGGTCAGCCTGACCGACGAGATCCCGTTCTTCCAGAACTGGCGGACCAATTTCCTGTGGACCGGGCCCGCCTACCTGGCCGGGGCCTTCCTCGGGGCGGCGCTGGCCATGGGCTTCCAGCGCTTCGGCCTGGCGGCGCTCGGCATGTCGGTCCCCCTCCTCTATGTCCTGTATTTCTCCCTGAGGCTGTACGCGGACAAGGTCCGCGAGGAGCGCCGCCACGGCAAGCAGGTGGCGGACCTCTACCTGTCGGTCATCGAAGCCCTCGCCCTGGCGATCGACGCCAAGGACCGCACGACGCAGCGTCATATCCGGCGCGTGCAGGCCTACGCGGTCGAGCTGGGCAGGATCCTGGAAATCTCCGACGCCGAGCTCGAGGCGCTCAAGGCCGGGTCGCTCCTGCACGACGTCGGCAAGCTCGCCGTGCCCGAGCACATCCTGTGCAAGCCCGGGCCCCTGACGCCCGAGGAGACCGAGAAGATGCGCATCCACCCGCGCATCGGCGTCGAGATCCTCGAGACGATCAGCTTCCCCTTCCCCCTGACCGAGGTCGTCCGCTCGCACCACGAGAAATGGGACGGCACCGGCTACCCCGACCGGCTCAAGGGGGAGGAGATCCCGATGACCGCGCGCATCCTCTCCGTGGCCGACTGCTATGACGCGCTGACCTCGGACCGGCCGTACCGCAAGCCGCTCAGCCGCGAGGAGGCGCTGGCGTACGTGCGGGGCGAGTCCGGCACGTCGTTCGACCCCAGAGTCGTGGACGCGCTGGTCGGGAACCTCGATCGGCTGCACGCCCTGGCGGACGAGATCAACCGCACGCAGGAGACCTCGAGCGCCCCCGACAAGCGCAAGCTCCCGAAGGGGGACGATCCGCTGGTGCGCGACTCGAACCTGC
>DATNEZ010000593.1:0-6818 GCA_035606645.1 Binatia bacterium | reverse complement strand
TCCCGGAAGATGTTGTCGTCGCCGATCTCGAGGGTGGTCCTCTCGCCGCGGTACTTCAGGTCCTGGGGCTCCATCCCGACGCAGGCGAACGGAAAGATGCGGCAGCGGGCCCCGATCGTCGTGGGCCCCTCGACGACCGCCTGCGGGCCGACCTGGCAGCCCTCGCCCATCACCACGTCGGCGCCGATGACGCTGAAGGGGCCGACCGTCGTCCCGTCACCGAGGCGGGCCCCCGGATCGACCTGGGCGGTCGGGTGGATCGTGACGCGGGCGCTCACGGAGTCTCCGGGGGCCGGGGCTCTCCGTCCCGGTCAACCATCGAGGAGAACAGCTCCGCCTCCGCCACCAGGGCCCCGTCCACGAAGGCCTCCCCCCGGAGAAGGGCCGTGCGGGAGCGGAGCTTCAGGACTTCCACCTCGAACCTCAGCTGGTCGCCGGGGGTCACGGGGCGGCGGAACCGGGCCTTGTCGATGCCGGCGAAATAGACCAGCTTCTTCTCCCGATCGGGGACGCGCCTCAGCAGGAGCACCGCCCCGACCTGCGCCATCGCCTCGACGATCAGGACCCCGGGCATGACCGGGTTTCCGGGGAAATGCCCCTGGAAGAACGGCTCGTTGAACGTCACGTTCTTGATCCCGACGACCTTCTTGTCCTCCTCGATCGACACGATCCGATCGACCAGGAGGAACGGGTAGCGGTGCGGCAGGATGCCGAGGATCTTGCGGATGTCGAGCACGCCGGACGGTTCGCTCATGCCTCCCTCGTCACGCGGGGCCGCGGCGGCGGCGCGATGCGCCCCGCCCCTTTTTGGTCTCGAGGCGGGCAACGGCCCTCACCAGGTCGGGCAGCCGCCGCAGCGCCGCCTGGCTGCGCTTCCACTCACGATGATCGACGGCCGGATGCCCGACGACGAACGACCCGGCCGGCAGGTCCTGCAGGGCCGCCGACTTGGCGCCGACGACCGACCGGTCCCCGATCTCCAGGTGCCCCGCGACGCCCGCCTGGCCCGCGAGGATCACGGCGCGCCCCAGGCGCGTGCTGCCGGCGATTCCGGACTGCGCGACCAGCACCGACTCCTCGCCGATGGTCACGTTGTGCGCGATCTGCACCAGATTGTCGATCTTCGTCCCCCGGCCCACGACCGTGCTGCCGAACGTGGCGCGATCGATGGTGACCGAGGCGCCGATCTCGACATCGTCCCCGACGACCACGTTCCCCACCTGGGGGATCTTCACACGGCCCGACGCGGCCTCGGCGTAGCCGAACCCGTCGCTGCCGATGACGCTCGAGGCGTGCACGATCACGCGCGCCCCGAGGATCGAGCCGCGGTACACCACGACACCCGGGTGGAGGACCGAATCCTCGCCGATCTGCACATCGTCCCCCAGGACGACTCCCGGCCGGAGCGTCACCCGGTCCCCGATCCGGCAGTCCCGGCCCGCGACCACGAAGGGACCGATGGAGACGTCCTTGCCCAGCGTCGTTCCCTCGCCGAACACGGCCTGCGGGCTGATGCCCGCGGCCGGCCGCTCCGGCTGGTGGAAGAGCCCCATGGCCACGGCCAGGGCGGCGTACGGCTGCTCGACCAGGATGAGATTGCGGCCGGGCGCCATCTCCTCGTCGCCGGCGATGAGGCCCGCGGCCAGGGAGGCCGCGGCCGCCCGGCGGTAGCGCACGTTGGCCACGAAGCTCAGGTCGTCCGGACCGGCCTGGTCGAGCGGCTTGATCCCGGACACCGGGCGGCCGGCGTCTCCCCGCACGTGTCCACCGATGCGGGAGGCAATCTCGCCCAGCGTGTAGGCTCCCAAACGGCCGTCCTTCAGACTCCCCCTGAGTCCTTCGGCTTGTCGGGGGTCTTCTTCGGCTGCGGCTTGGCGGTGCTCGAGGGGGGCGCCTTGTGCATCTCGTTGAACTTCTGGATCAGGCTCTGGGTGACGTCGATCTGCGGGGCGTTGTAGTCGATGACCCCCTTGTTCAGGATCAGCGTGTAGTTCTTCTCCTTGCCGAACGCCTCGACCGTGTCCGACAACATCTGCGCGAACCTGTTCTGCACCTCGCCCAGCTGCGATTTCATCTCGCGCGTCGCGTCGTCGGTCAGCCGGTTCAGCTCGATGACGCGGTTCTGGATGTCCTTCTGCATCTGCGCCGCCTTGTCGTCGCTCAGGCTGGCCTGCTGCTGGCGCAGCTTGTCCCGCATCGCGTCGATCTCCGCCTGCTTCTTGTCGATCTCGCCCTGCAGCTTGTCGCGCGCCTCGGACAGATCCGCGTTGGACTTCTTGCCGACGTCCGTCAGCTTCCACACGGTCTCCTGGTCGTAGACGCCGATCCGCATCGGCTCGGCCTGCTGGGCGGAGGCCCGCGCGATTCCAACCACGAGCACGGCGAAGGCCAGGGGCACCATCATCCATCGGGGCATCGAGTCTCTCCTTGGGTCACGGCACAGGACATTGACTATATCACAGGGATTCCAGGGGTTCACGGACCCCCGGGAGGCTAGAACGTCGTGCCGATGCTGAAGATGAAGTTCGAGGGGTCCTCGCCCCGCCTCGGGTTCTGGATGAAGCCGTAGATCAGCCGCAACGGCGCCTGGAACACGGGAAGATAGAAGCGCAGCTCCAGCCCGTAGTCCACGCGCATGCCGTTCAGCTGGACGCGCTCGCCGTCATCGAAGGCGTTGCCGGCGTCGTAGAACATCGCGATCTCGACGGCGTCCGCCAGGGGAATCGTGTACTCGGCGTTGAACAGCAGGAACTGGTTGCCGCCGGGGAAGACGGACCCGAACACGCCGTCGCCGTTCGTGTCCTCCCCCGGATCCAGCCGGCAGTTGCCGCCGTATACCCCCCCGTCGTTGTCCTGGCCGTCCATGTTGAGGTCATCCGCCGGGCAGAACGCGGTGAACTTCCCGTCCGGGCGGTCCTCCCCCAGGTCGAGCTGGCCGTTGTTGTTGGCGTCTTCGACGTCGAGCACGCCGTTGCCGTTCAGGTCCTCTCCGGGGTCCAGGATGCCGTTGTGATTCAGGTCCTCGCTGTCGAGCAGGCCGTTGCGATTCAGGTCCTCCGAAGGCTCCAGGATACAGTTGCCCCGGTCGGGCTCGTTGGCGTCCTGCCTGCCGTTGTGGTTGAGATCCTCGCATGGCTCGAACGTGCCGTCCGGATGGGTGTCCTCCGGAGGGTCGATGAAGCCGTTGTTGTTCTCGTCGATATCGCGCCGCGCCGGGCTCACCTCGCGGCTGCGAAAGACGCGCAGGCTTCTCTCCCCGCCCAGGAAGTAGCGCTCGTAGACCGGCACCACCCGGCCGCCGAACGGCTCGACGTAGCCGTACGACGCGTTCAGCCCGATGTAGTGCTTGCGCAGGAATCCCGGCAGGTACAGCGTGCCGTCGATGCGGGGCTTCCTGAAGTAGTTGTCCCCGCCGAACGGTCCGCCGGCGTACTCGAAGCTCCCCTGCAGGCGGAACCCGCGGGTCGGGCGGAAGAAGTTGTTGCGGGTGTCCATGGTGTAGAGCGTGGTGACGCTGCTGGTCGAGCTGTTCTGGCGGTTGATCGGGAACCCGGACTGGCTCGTGACCAGGTCCACCGTCTCGTAGCCGTAGGCCAGGTCGAAGCGGCTGAAGGGGCCGAGCAGCCGTCCCAGGGACACGGTGCCGCCGCTGCCGATCTGGCGGAACCCGACGTAATCGGTCTGGCGCTTGAACAGCGAGAAGCCCAGGGTCCAGGGACGGCCCATGAACCACGGCTCGGTGAAGTTGAGCGAATAGCGGTTGGCGCGCGTTCCCGTCTGGATGTAGGCGGAGAAGATCTCCCCCTTCCCGAGGAAGTTGCGGGTGGAGTAGGACGCCTGGAAGAACCCCCCTTCCAGGCCCGAGACGCCGCCCCCGACCTGGATCTCGTTGCGGCTGGACTCGGTCCCCTGCACCTCGATGTCGACGCGGTCCGCCTGCCCCTGCGGCTTGACCACCGGATCGTCTCCGACCTGGAAGTAGCCGAGCTGGGCGATCTTGCGGATGCCGAGCCGCAGCCTCCGCACGTTGAACAGCTCGGTTTCGCCCAGCGGCACCTCGCGGCGCAGGACGCCGTCCCGCGTGGTGGTGTTGCCGGAGAACTCGATGCGATTGACGAAGTACTTCTTGTCCTCCGTGACCGTCAGGGTCAGGTCGGCCACCTGCTCGTGCTTCTCGACCCGCGGGTCGATCGACACGTAGAAGTAGCCGCGCTCGCCGTAGTCCTCCTCCAGCCTCTTGGTGCCGAACTTGAGGGCGGAGTCGTTGAACACCATCCCCGGACGCAGAGGCAGGCGAGCCAGGATCTCGGGCTCGCTGAACACGCTGTTCCCTTCGATCATCATCTTGCCGACCTTGTACTGCGGGCCCTCCTCGATCGGCACGGTGAGCTTGACCCACTTCTTGGGCCGCTTGTCGCGCTCGCGACGGGCCTTCTCCTCGGCCTTGACTCGGCGCTTCCGCTGCTTCTCGGTCTCCCCGGGGGGAGGCGGGGCCGGGGCCGGCGGCTCGGGCTCGTCCTCCTCCAGGACCTCCTCGCCGGCGCCCGGCGGCCCGGCCGCGGCCGCGGCGCCGTCGTTCTTGCCGCGCCGTGTCTTGGGCTTGTCCCTGGGCACCAGCTCGACGACTTCCGGCTGGATCGCGACGTCCAGGTGGCCCACGCTCTTGTAGGCCGTGCGGATGTTCTCGGAGTCCTGGTCGAACTTGGCCGGGTGATACAGGGTCTTCGAGGAGGCCCAGGACGTCAGCCAGAAGGCCTGCTTGGTGAGCTTCAGCATCTTGCGCAGGCGCTTGTCCTTGAAGAGGTGGTTGCCGGTGAAATTGATCTCCTTGATCTTCGTCTTCGAGCCCTCGCGGATGTCGAAGGTGACCTCGCGCTGCCCCTGTGTCGTGGGCGTCAGCCGGGCGTGGACGCGCGCCTCGAGGTAGCCCTTCTCCGCCAGGAGCTGCTGGATCGCGGCCTCCGCTTTTCGAAGCAGCGAGAAATCGACCGGCTGTCCGCGGCGGACCTCCGCCTTGGTCTGGTTGAGCCGCTCCTGGATGTTCGCCTCGGTCACCGCCTTCATGCCCACGAAGGATACGGTGCCGATCAGCGGACGATCGCGGACGTGGAAGATGAGGTCGTAGACGTCCCCTTCCCGGCGGCGCGACTCCACGTTGATGTCGTCGAACAGGCCGAGGTCCCAGAGACGGCGGAACTCGTCCTGGATCGCCGCCTCGTCGTAGGGATCGCCCGTCTTGAGCTTCAGGCTGTTGAAGAAGGCGCTGTCCGACACCCGGACATTGCCGTCGACCACGATCCGGCCGATGGTCCCGGCGCCGGCCGGCTTCCCCTCCTCAGGCTCCGCCTCCCCCGCCGGCTTGCCTTCGGGGGCCGCCTCGGGGGCCGGGGCGCCCGCGGGCGCCTCGGCGGCGGGCGGCGCCCCGCCTTCGGCCGGGGCCTGGGACGCGGGCGGCTCGGGCACGGGGGTCGGCGCCGGCGTGGGCTCCTGCGACGCCCCGGTGGCGGCGGCTTCCGGGACGGGGGCCGACCAAGCCGGGGGAACGGTCATCCCGATCGCCAGGGCCGCTCCCCAGGCGCACAAGCGGGCGGAGGTCGTGGACAAGCCGAGCACGCGGGCTCCTACGCGAGGCGAAGCCGTGGCCATGCGATTGTGGCGGGAATTGGAATCAGCGGGCGGCCTGGATCGGTTCCCGGAACGCCAGCTTCTCCTGATCGACGAAGATCTCGATCTCCCCGTTCTCGGGGAATTTCCCGAGAATGAGATTCTCCGACAGGACATCCTCAATGTTCTTCTGGATGGCACGGCGGAGCGGGCGCGCGCCGTAGGAACGATCGCTGCACGTGGTGTCGATGAGCCAGCGGTACGCCTCGTCGGTCAGCGTCAGCCGCATCCCCCGATCGGCCAGGCTGGCATTGAGCTGGCTGATCATGAGTCGTGCGATCGCCAGCAGGTCGTCGTCCGACAGCGCGTCGAACACGATGATCTCGTCGACGCGGTTGATGAATTCAGGATTGAGGACGGACTTCACTTCCTTCAGGACCGTCTCCCGGCGCTCGCGGTAGCCGCGCTCGCGGTCGCCGGGATCGCGGAACCCCATGGTGCGGGATTTCATGATCAGGTTCGAACCGATGTTCGATGTCATGACGACCAGGCCGTTCTTGAAATCGATGCTGTCCCCGAAGGCGTCCGTGATCTGCCCGTCCTCCAGGACCTGGAGCAGCACGTTGAGCACGTCCGGGTGGGCCTTCTCGATCTCGTCGAGGAGGACGACGCTGTACGGGCGCCTCTTGACGCGCTCGGTGAGCTGCCCCCCCTCCTCGTAGCCGATGTAGCCCGGCGGGGACCCGATCATCTTGGCGATGGCGTGCTTCTCCATGTACTCCGACATGTCGAACCGGACCAGCGCCTTCTCGTCCCCGAACAGGAACTCGGCCAGCCCCTTGGCCACCTCGGTCTTGCCGACCCCCGTCGGCCCCAGGAAGATGAACGAGCCGACCGGCCGCAGCGGGTTCTTCAGGCCGGCGCGCTGGCGTCTCGTGGCCCGGGCCAGCGCCGAGATCGCCTCGCTCTGGCCGACGATCCTCCTGTGGAGGAACTCCTCCATCTTGAGGAGCCGCTCGGCCTCCTCTTTCTTGACCGAGGAGATGGGGATGCCGGTCCACTTGGAGATGACCTCCTCGATGTCCTCCTGCGCGACCTCGAGCACCGCGCGGCGCTCCTCTTCCTCGCGCAGCTTGAACTCGTCGTATTTCCGGCGCAGGGCGATCTCCTCGTCGTGCTGCCGCACCGCCTTCTCGAAGTCCTTGCGGAACAGG
>DATNEZ010000237.1:0-10075 GCA_035606645.1 Binatia bacterium | reverse complement strand
ATTCCATCGAGCCGATCTCGCGAATGACGGCGGCCCGGTCCCCCGCATCCTGGAGGCAATCGAACACCAGGCGCCGGGTGTTGAGCCCGAGCGAGGTGACTTCAGGGGGGAGCGGGCCCGGAACCATCTCGTACGCCCCGGACATGGCCTGGAAGCAGGAGACCACGATCAGGCGCACCTGCCGTCGAGCTCCCTGCAGCAGCTCGGAGGGGCTCAGGAACCCCATGTCGATGAGCGTCTTCCCCAGGGAGGCGCCGGGTTGAAGATTCTTCTTGGCCATGTCGAGCTGCTCGACCCCCAGGCGTCCTTCCTGGATCAGGATGTTCGCCAGGCGGTCGGGCTCGGCGTTGCTGGCGGCCGAGGCGATCTCGCCGCGCTTGAAATACAGGATCTTGGTGGCGTCCGGAAAGGTCAGCCGGAGCGTCCCCTCGAATTCATCGAGGTGGAGCGAGGCGACGAGCCGCGGCAGGAAGAGGCCGTCAATCGGTCCCTGGGATGGGAAGTCCTGCATGTCCGGGTCATTATCAGTTCGGCCCCGGGGCCTGTCAAGGAAACGGGATTGGGCTTACACTCGCCGCGGGCATGGAATCCGCATTCGATACCGTCGTGGCCGGCAGCGGCATCGCCGGCCTGCGCGCCGCGATCGAGATCGCCGGTGGCGGCGGGCGCGTCGCCGTCCTGACCAAGGACTCTCCCACCGATTCGGCGACCGACAAGGCCCAGGGGGGCCTGGCGGCGGTGCTGTCGGACGACGACGAGGTCTCCCTCCACTTCCAGGACACCCTCGAGGCGGGGGACGGCCTGTGCCACGAGGGGGCGGTGCGCGTGCTGGTCGAGGAGGGGCCGGCTCGGGCGCTCGAGCTGATCGACTGGGGGGCGCGCTTCGACCGCGAAGGGACGCGCATCGCCCTGGCGAAGGAGGCGGCGCACAGCAAGAGGCGCATCCTCCATGCCCAGGGGGACTCGACCGGCCGCGAGATCGTCCGTGCGCTGGTCGCCAGGGCGGGCGGTGAGAAGGGGGTCACGCTGGTCGAGCGCACCTTCTCCATCGACCTGGTCCTTTCGGGCGGGCGCTGCGCGGGGGTCCTGGCGCTGGACGAGGGGACGGGGAGCACGGTCCTCCTGCGCGCCCGCGCCGTGGTCCTGGCGACGGGCGGCGCGGGGCAAGGCTATCTCGAGACAACCAATCCCCCGCAGGCCACCGGGGACGGCATGGCGATGGCCTACCGCGCCGGCGCCGAGATGATGGACATGGAGTTCGTGCAGTTCCATCCGACGGCGCTCCAGGTTCAGGGCGTGCCGCGCTTCCTGCTGTCGGAGGCGATGCGCGGCGAGGGGGGGCGCCTGGAGAACGCGGCGGGGGAGCCGTTCATGCCCCGGGTCGACGCGCGCGGCGACCTGGCGCCCCGGGACATCGTGGCGCGCGGCATCGTGGCGGAGATGCGCCGCACGCGCCATCCCGCCGTCTACCTCAGCATGCGCCACCTGGATCCGGAGTTCGTGCGCCGGAGGTTCCCGACCATCGCGGCGACCTGCGCCCGGCTCGGCCTCGACATCGCGCGGGACCGGATCCCGGTGACTCCCGCCGCGCATTACATGATGGGGGGCGTCAAGACGGACCTGTGGGGGAGGACCTCGATCCCGGGGCTGTACGCCGCGGGGGAGACCGCCTGCACGGGCGTGCACGGCGCCAACCGTCTCGCCAGCAATTCCCTCCTCGAAGGACTGGTCTTCGGGGCCCGGGCCGGCCGCGCCGTGCTCGGCGACTCGCCCGGCCCGCCTCCCGGCGGGCCGATCGAGGGGGATCCGGGCGTGGCACGGTCGATCGATCCGGCCCGGGCGGGGGAGGTCGTGGGAGCGCTGCGCCGCGTGCTGTGGGAAGGGGCCGGAATCCTCCGGGATGCCGCGGGCCTCGAGCGGGCGATCGCGGCGATCCTGGACCTCGAGCGCGGGCTCGCGCCGCGCCGCGCCACGCGCGCCGGCGTCGAGGCCCGGAATCTCCTCTTCGTGGGACGGCTCATCGCCGAGTCCGCCCTGCGACGGCGCGAGAGCCGGGGCGCGCACTATCGCGAAGACTTTCCCGATCGCGAGGGGGGGCGAGGGCGACACGGGATCATCGCTCCCGGCGCGCCCGCCCCGGACCTGCCGCGTCTCGCCGCCCCGGACGGCGACTAGGAGCCTGTCCGAGTATTGGGCCGGGTCGCGCCCGCTCCCATCGAGTGTTCCCGTCCGGACAGTCTCCGCGCGGCGTCGTCCGCGGAGGGACGCCGTCCCGCGCCGCTCTCCCCGGGAGCCCGCGCCCCGTCACGATCGCCGGATGAGCATCCCGCTTGCTAGAGGGTCCGCGCGTGGGAGCCGGAGCGGGAGCGCGATGACCAAGCCGTCGCAGCAGTCGCAGGCGTACCTCGTCACGTTGTGGACCTACGGCGTCGAGCCGACCTTCTCGGACCCTGCCCGGGCGGCGCTGTTCTGCCGCATTCTGGCCGGGCTTCGTCTGAGGCTCGGCTTCCTCCTGCACGCCTACGTCGTACTTCCCGACCGCGTGCGCCTGATCGTGGCGAGCCGGGGGGGCGATCCGCGCTGGGCGCGCATCACGGTGCAGCGCCTCAAGTCGCGCTACGCCCGGGAGGTCAATCACCGGCTGGGGCGCCTGGGGCTGGTCTGGCAGGACGCCGACCAGACCTTCCCGCTGCGCGGGGAGGAGGACGTCAGGCGCAAGGCGGATTTCCTGCACCACAACCCGGTCCTGGCGGGGCTGGTGCGCGATCCGGGAGACTGGAGATGGTCCAGCTACAGGGCGTTCACGGGGGAGGGGCGCACGCCGCTGGCGGTCGATCCGGTGACGCCCGTCGCCGCTCGGCCCGCCGCGCCGCCTACTTGATGATGCGGAAGCTTCGCTCCCAGCGCGACTTGGTGAACAGGTGGGAGATCTTGTCCCAGATGCCGCCGATCTTGTCGGCCATGCCGGTCCTCTGCCAGGCGTCCCGGTCCTCGTCGTAGGACCACCAGATCATGAACGCCCGTCCCTTGATGAAGTCGCGCGGGACGAAGCCCCACGACCGGCTGTCCTTGCTGTTGTCGCGGTTGTCCCCCATGCAGAACAGGGAGTTCTCGGGGATGCGCGTTTTCGGATAGTCGTCCTGCTCGAAGTTGAGCCCGCGGGGGTTCCGGTGGACCTTGTAGCTCTCGTCGAGGGGCCTGCCGTCGATGTACACCTGGCGGGAGCGGATCTCGATCTCCTCCCCCGGCAGCCCGATGACGCGCTTGATGTAGTCCTTCTCCGGCTCATCCGGAAACTTGAAGACGACGATGTCGCCGCGCTGCAGCGTGCGGATCGGCAGGACCGCCCGCTCGACGCTTGCCAGGAGAGGCCAGGACGAGGCCGGGGCGTAGGCGAACTTGTTGACCATGATGTAGTCGCCCACCAGGAGCGTCGGGATCATCGAGCCGGTGGGGATCTTCGACTGCTGGAACACGAAAGTGCGCGCGAACATCACGAAGACGACGCAGGTGACGATCGTCTCGAAGTAGTCGCGCAGGATTCCCTTGGGCGCATCGTCCGGCAGCATCGGCCCTCCCCGTGGCGCTGGGATTATAGAGGGCAGGTGGGGGGCAGGCAACCCGCGATGTCCCGCCCCTCCCGGGGAGGCATCCAGACGGACGTCACTCGATCCAGATCGAGACCTTGTCGTCGTCGTCCTGGACCTCGAGAATCTGCCCCGATTCCATGGAGTCGAGCTCCTTGACCAGGGCGTCGAGGTCGAAGTCCTTGATGCGCAGGCGGGTCTTCTCTCCGCCTTCCCGCTCATCCAGGTTGACGCTCGCGTCGGTGCGGGCGGCGATCTTCAAGGCCGCGGTGACCAGGCTCATCGGCAGGTTGACCAGGACGGTCGGGGTGGTCGCGCCGTGCTCGTACACCCGGATCTTCAGCCAGCGCCCCTTCCCCGACTCCCTGGCGACCAGGGGCGCGGAGGTCAGGGACAGCGTCAGGATGGCGACGAGCACGACCAGGGCCGCGCGTTGGAGCATTCGCGTCATGGGAGGTCCTCCGGGCGGCGGGGGATCCGCCCCCCGGCCGACTCAGAGAGATCCAACGGATGGCGCGCCGGAAAAGTTCCCCTGGGAGTGGACGGACTCAGAGGCCGGCGCGCTCCTTCAGCCGGCGGACCTGGGAGGCGAGGCGGCGCAGGCGGATCGACAGGCTGAGGAGGTAGACCGCCAGGACGATCCACACGGCCGTGTAGGCGAGGTTGAGGAATCGCAGGCCGCGCTCCACGACTTCGGGGCGCGCCGCGACGTTCTCGGCGACGAATCCGGCCGCGGGGTCCTGCGCCAGGAGGGCCAGCACGGAAGCCAGAGGGGCGAGGCCCGGAAGCGTCATGCCGGCTCCGCCCCCGCGCCCCGCCGCGCGACGTGCCGGGTCAGCGCGGCCAGCTCGTCTTCCAGGGCCCCCGCCCGGCAGCGCAGGACGAGCAGGAGGGCGAACAGGAGAATGAACGTCAGCGAGCACAGCATCAGGCCGCGCTCCATCGCCGGATCGAGCCCCTGGCCGCCCGACACCTTGAGCACCTTGGGATGCAGCCCCCGCCACCACTCCACCGACTTGTAGATGATCGGCAGATCCAGCGCCCCCACGATGCCGAGGACCGCGCCCCAGCGCGCCTCCTGCTCGGGGTTCCCGGCGTTCCGCCTCAGGATGAGGTAGCCGGCGTACATCAGCCACAGGACCAGGGTGGAGGTCAGGCGGACCTCGCCGGTCCACCACACGCCCCACACGGGCCGCGCCCAGATCGGGCCGGTCAGAAGGACGATCGTGAAGAAGAGGACGGCGATCTCGGCGGAGGCGTGCGCCACCAGATCGTAGCGCCGGTCGCGCTTCCACAGGTAGAGCGCGCTGCACAGGGCGCACAGGCCGACTCCCAGGAAACCCGCGAAGGCCGACGGCACGTGGAAGTAGAAGATCCGCTGCACCACCCCCATCTTCCCCTCGGTCGGGACGACCTGGAAGATCTGGTGGAGGCACACCGGCACCAGGAGGGCGACGGCCATCCAGAGCCCCTGCTCGGCGAAGCCGGAGAGGCCGGTGCGCGTGGTTGCATCACGAGGTCCTGGCATCGCGGCTCCGTGCCCGGATCGGGGACATCCCGCGCCGGCGGGTCAGGATGATACCACCCGTGTCATTCCTCCAGAACGTGATCGATGAGCAGGACGGCGGCGGCCAGGAAGATGAGGTCGTAGGCCGCGGACATCGACAGCCAGGAGGCGTACCTCGACAGGGGATGCCCGGCGAGCAGGTGGCTCGTCGTCTTCACGGCCGACAGCGCGATCGGAACGGCGGCGGGGAAGAGGAGAAGCGGCAGCAGGAGATCGCCGCGCCGGGTCCGCGTCGTCATGGCGGAGAACAGAGTTCCGACCGCGGCGAACCCGACCGTGTTCAGGACGAGCGCCAGGATCGCCAGGACGATCCGACCATTGAACTGGAAATTGAACAGGACGACGGCGATCGGCACCAGGACCGCCTCGACGGCCGCCATGAACAGGGCCGTGGCCGCCACCTTGCCGAGGTAGAAGGCGCTGCGGTCGATCGGCGCCAGGAGGATCCCCTGGATCCGGTCCTGCTCCCGCTCGTTCTGGAACGAGCGGTTGAGCGCCAGCACTCCCGAGAACATGAACGCCACCCACAGCACGCCGGGGCCCAGCGTCACGAAGTCGATGACCGTGAAATCGAAGGCGAAGTTGAAGACCACGAGGACCAGGAGGGCGAAAAACAACAGCGTCACGGCCTGCTCGCGGCTGCGCAGCTCCATGCGCAGGTCCTTCCCCGCGACCAGGAGGACCGCCCGCCAGTAGCTCACGAGTCCCTCCGGACCGGGCCCGCGGGCGGCGTCCCCTCGAGGAGCGCCTCGATCTCCCGCGGCTCGACCTCGCGGGCCTTGCGATCGAGCGCCACGACGCCGTCCCGAAGCAGCAGGACCCGATCGGAGGAGCCGAGGCTCCGGCCGTAATCGTGCGTGGCGATGACCTGGGTGCGGCCCAGGGCGGCCTCCTCCCGCAGGCGGCTCTCCAGGTGGCGGGCCGACTCCCGGTCCAGACCGGTGAACGGCTCATCCAGAAGGACGAGCTCGGGCCGGTGCAGGAGGGCGCGGGCGATCGCCAGGCGCTGCTGCATCCCGCGCGAGTACGTCCCCACGCAGTCGCCGCCGCGCGGCAGGAGCCGCGCGGACCGGAGCGCCTCCTCGGCCGCTCCGCGGGGATCGGGCAGGCCGTAGAGCCGCCCGTAGAAAAGGAGGTTCTCGCGCCCGGTCAAGTGGTCGTACAGGAATGTCTGGTGAGACAGGAAGCCGATCCGGCGGCGCAGGGCGGCCTCGCCGCTCCCCGGGGACTCGCCGAACAGCCTCAGGCTTCCCGAGGTGGGGCGAAGCAGGGTTGCCAGGAGGCGCAGGAGCGTCGACTTGCCCGCGCCGTTCGGGCCGAGCAGCAGGACGGACTCTCCCGCCCGAACTGTGAGCTCGAGCGGCTCCAGGGCCCCGACCGCGCCGAAGCTCCGGGCGAGCCCGCGCGCCTCGATCGCCGCCGCGAAGCCGCCGCCCGGAGCCGGCTTGTCCCGGGGCTCCGGGCTCACCTGCGCCCGGGAGCTTCGCCGCGAAGGGCGGGGAGCCTTCCCTCGATCGCCTCGATCCGATGCATCAGGTCGACCGCCTCGCGGGTGTAGCGATCGGTCATCTCCTGGTAGTCCAGGGCGCCGATCTTGCCGGCGTGGTAGTCGAACTCGATGTCCTGGAGCGTCTCGTACGCCACGGCCTTCAGGGCCATCAGCTCCCGGAGCTCCGCCGCCAGGTCCGGCCCGTCCGTCAGCGGGGCCGCGGCGTGGCGCGCGAACGGAGACAGGATGAAGGCGACGGCGGCGAGTGTGATCAGGATGCCCGCCAGGAGGAGCATCAGCGCTCCTCCCGCATCTCGCGGCGCACGCGCTCCAGCGCTTTCTGGTCCTCGGGGAGGAAGGGGGCCGGGGCGGACCCGCCGCGCGGGTCGCCGGTCCCGCCGGCCGGGGCCCGCCGGCCCCATTTCCGCACGACGATCACGAGCGCCGATCCGGCCAGGAGGATCGCGGCGAACGGCGTGATCCAGGCCAGCAGCTCGAACCCCGCCTTGGAGGGGGCGGAACGGATCTGCGCCCCGTGACGGGAGACGTACGCGGCCACGACCTGGTCCGGTGTCTCGCCGTTCTCCAGGCGCGCGTCGATCTCCCGCCGGATGGCGTCGGCCGTCCCGCAGGTGCAGACGCGCACCGTCAGATCGGCGCAGCCGCAGTAGCACATGAGCCGCTCCTCCACCTGCTGCCGGGGCGTCGGGACCGCGCCGGCCGTCGCGGCGCGCGGCAGGACCGCGCAGGCGGCGACGAACGCCAGCGCAAGAACCACGCGCAGGCCGCGGGGCTCAGGCGGCACGGCTCTCCACCTCCCTGAGCTTCGCCTCGGCGTTGCGCCTCCGGTCCCGGATGTCCGGGAGCATGGCGAACCAGGCGCCCAGGATCAGGACCCCCCCGCCGATCCAGATCCAGTTGACCAGGGGGTTCAGGTACGCCTTCAGCGTGGCGCGCCCTTCCTGCGGGTCGAAGCCGGTCAGGATGAGGTACAGGTCGTCGCGCAGGGTGTACCGGATGTCGACCTCGGTGGAGGGGTTCTGCCCCGCCTTGTAGAAATTCTGGCCCGGCACGAGCGTGCCGCGCCGGCTCGGCCCGTCGTACACCGCGAGCCGGGCCCCCATGAACTCGCGGTTCGCGTCCTCCTGGCTCACCATGTCCTCGAAGACCATCCGGTACCTCCCGACCGAGAAGCTCTCTCCGCGCCTGAGGGAGGCGGTCGATTCCTGCTTGAAGGCGGTCGATCCGGTGACGCCGATGACGATCAGGATGAACCCGAGGTGCACGACGAAGCCGCCATAGCGCCGCTTGTTCCGGTCCACCAGGCTCAGGAACGCCTGCCCGGCGTTCTGGCCGGTCACCCTCTGTCTCGATCGCGTGCCCCACCAGAACTCCATGACCGTGGTCGCGATGACGAACGTCGCGAGCGAGAACGACACGATGGCATAGACGTCCCGGACGCCCCCCAGGAGGAGCGCCGCCACCGCCCCGAGGAGGGCCCAGAAGGGGACCTGGATCTTCTCCACCAGCTTGAGGGCGCTGGCGCGCCGCCAGGCGATCACCGGGCAGATGCCGGCCAGGGTCACCAGGGCGAAGGCGATCGGGACCATCACCTCGTTGAAGAAGGGGGGGCCCACGGTGATCTTCACGCCGCGCACCGCTTCCGACAGGATCGGGAACAGGGTGCCCCAGAGGACCGCGAAGGCCGCGCCGACCAGCAGGAGATTGTTGAACAGGAACGTGCTCTCGCGCGACACGAAGGAGTCGAGCCGGTGCTCGCTCTGCAGCAGCGGAACGCGATAGAGCAGGAGCCCCACCGACACGAGAGTGCACAGGCCGAGAAACGCCGCGAACACCGGGCCGATGTCCGACTTGGTGAAGGAGTGGACCGAGGAGATGACTCCGCTCCTGGTGATGAACGTCCCGAGGATCGACAGCAGGAAGCTCATGATCACGAGCGACAGGTTCCAGACCCGCAGCATCTTCTTGCGCTCCTCGATCATGACCGAGTGCAGGAAGGCGGTGCAGGTGAGCCAGGGGATGAGCGAGGCGTTCTCGACCGGGTCCCAGGCCCAGTAGCCCCCCCACCCCAGCTCGACGTAGGCCCACCAGCCCCCCAGGAGGACCCCGGTGCCGAGGAAGAACCAGGACAGGATCGTCCAGCGGCGCGTGGTGCGGAACCAGGTGTCATCGAGCCGGCCCGTGGCCAGTGCCGCGACGGCGAAGGCGAACGGCAGCGTCAGTCCCACGTAGCCCAGGTACAGGCACGGGGGATGGATCGCCATGAACGGGTTCTGCAGCTGCGGGTTGAGGCCGTTGCCGTCCTCCGGCATGAACGCCAGGCGCACGAACGGGCGCGCCATGAAGCTGACCAGGCCCAGGAAGAAAGTCGAGACGACCATGAGAGTCGTGACCACCAGCGGCATCAGGGGGCGGTTCCGTCGCCGGTTGGTGAGCACGATGAGGGAGGCATAGGAGACCAGGATGAACAGCCAGAACAGGAGCGACCCGGCCTGCCCTCCCCAGAGGGCCGTGAACTTGTACATCCGGGGGAGGGCCCGGTTCGAGTAGGAGGCGACGTACTCGAGATCGAACTGGTCGGTGAAGATGCAGTACTGCAGGCTGAGGACGGCGAGGAAGACCAGGGCCCAGGTGGCGTAGACCGCGCGCTCGGCGCTGAGCACCAGCTCCCCGAGCCGCGCGCGCCAGCCGTTGTACGAGGCCAGGACGGCCCAGCCGGAGGTCGCCAGTGCGACGAACAGGCAGAGCGCCCCGAAGTCAGCCATTCATCGCGGCGCGGCGCCGGTCTCCTGCGCGCCTGCCGGGGAATCCTGGCCCGCGGCGTTCTTGTAGTTGCCGGTCTTCCGGTTCTGCGCTTCGTACTTCGAGGGGCACTTCGCCAGGAGGGTGGACGCGGCAAAGGTCCCGTCGGGACCGAGCGAACCCTCGACGACCGTCTCCGCGCCGTCCACGAAGGTGTCGGGGAGCTCTTTCCGATAGACCACGGGGAGCGTCCGGGCGCCGTCGGTCATCACGAAGCGCGCCCCGGGGGCCCCCTCGAGCCGCTTGATCGAGCCCGCCTCCACCGTGCCGTTCACGCGGAAATTGTCCCCCAGGTCGCTCTGCCGCGCCGGATCCAGGAACTCGGACACCGTCAGGTAGTAGACCAGGGAACCCTTCAGGCCGACGCTGAACAGGATGGCGAATCCCGCCACGATGAGGGCGACGGTGATGACGATTTTTCGGGAGAGTCGCTGCGCCACGGAGAGGGGCCGCTCCCTGTGAGAATCGGGCTCCGGTAAGGCTCCCGATGATATCGGAGGGGGATCGGCAAGTCAACCGATTGGCGGCTTGCGGGCGGCGGCGTGACAGGGTGCAGCTTCATGAAAAAAGCGGCCCCCGGCTTGACAAGTTCGTTCAGGCGCCTACATT
>DATNEZ010000230.1:0-5614 GCA_035606645.1 Binatia bacterium | reverse complement strand
ATGGCCATCGCCGCGGCGACGGCAAGACCCAGGACGACGAGCATCTCGGCGCGGCCCGTGCCCGCCGGCTCATCGGGAGCTCCGGGGGCCATGACCAGCTGCTTCCACAGCCGCTCCGAATGCGCGCGCGCGAACTCGCGTGACAGCGCATCGAGGCTGCCCATGCGCTTGACCGCGACCAGGAAGGCTTCATCCCCCGCCAGCCCGGCCTCGGTGAGGGCCGTCAGCTGGTCGCGCAGGTGTCCCTCGAGCTCCTCCACGTCGGAACCATGCAGGGCCTGCCTGCGGCGCAGGTACGCGCGCCACTGCGCGATCTGCTCCTCGAGCGGCCGATCGGCAAGGGTCGTCATGCCGTGCACGTCCTCGTCCAGATCCCCCGCAGCGTACCGTCCACCACCTGCCACTGCCGCCGCTGGGCCGCGAGCTGCGCCCTGCCCTCCCTGGTGATCCGGTAGTACTTGCGCCTGCGGCCGTTCTCGGAGGCGGACCACTTGGCCGCGACATGACCCTGGCGCTCGAGCCGGTGCAGCACGGGATAGAGCATGCCGTCGGTCCATTGCAGGTGCCCGCCCGACAGCTCGGTCACCCGCTTGATGATGGCGTAGCCGTAGCTGTCGCCTTCGGCCAGGATGGCGAGCACCAGCGGCGTGGCGGAAGCGGCGACCAGGTCCTTCTTCATGTCCATACGTAGAAGTCTTATACATCGCTGTTCTATGTATGTCAACAAGGAACTACCGTGAGGACGGAGGCCTGACGCGGAAGGGATATCGGTATTCCCGGACCCCGCCATCCGGCGCGAACTGCCGGAGGACGACCTGGTAGTCGCCCGTTTCCGCGAAGCGGGAGGCGGGGACGCGCAGCCGGGCGCCTCCCTCGTCGTCCAGGACAATCGGGGCGCGCTCGTATCGGATCAGCGGTTCGTCCGCGGGACCCCGGAGCTCCACCTCGTAGAGAGCGCCCGAGGTGACCGGCACCATGACATCGAGAGCCACCTCGGGCGGCCCGGCGGGAGCGGCGAGGACGAGGACGGTGTGACCTCCTCGATCGCGCCCCGGTCCGAGATCCAGCTCGAGGGCCTCCGGTCTCTCCTGGAGGCCAAAAGGCACCGGGCGTTTCGATGGACTCCCCAGGCACAGGTAAAGCGCGGTGCCGGCCGCGACGACGAGGACCGCTCTGAGAAGCCAGCGGCGGCGGGTCGGGTCGTCGTTCACTCCCCTGTCCCTTCCCCTGGAGTCTTCAACGTGCCGGTCGGGGGCGGTCCTATTTGGTTTCCTGCGGCGCGCGATTCTGGACGAACTGCCAGCCGAACCGGCCCTTGATGCACAGGTGACCGCTGGTCACGTCGTGGTCCAAAGGTGACGTGACCTTCACGATGCTGTTGTCCTGCACGCGCAGCTGCAGGGTGCAGCCGACGCCGCAGTAGGGGCAGATCGTGTCCGTCTGCGTCTGCTTCGACTCGTCCCAGGTGCCGGCCTGGCGCATGTCGTGCTCGCTCTTGAACATCAGGGCGCCGGTGGGGCAGACGCCGATGCAGTTGCCGCAGTAGACGCAGGCGGAGTCGGTCAGCGGGCGGGCGGACTCGGTCGAGATGCGTGCGTCGAAGCCGCGGCCGGCGACGGCGATCGCGAAGGTGTTCTGCGCGTCCTTCCCGCACGCCTCGACGCACTTGTAGCAGAGGATGCACTTCGAGTAGTCGCGCACGTACAGATCATTGTCGACCTTGGTCGGCTGGGCGACCGTGGCGGCGGCTCCGTCTTGGGGCGCCGCGTGGTGGCCGGCGTGGGCGCGGTCGCGCGCGCCGTCCCCGGCGGGCGGGGCCTTCGGGCCGAAGCGCTCGGGGCGCGCCTCGTAGCGCTGCATGTGCCCCTTGACCTCGGCGGAGGCGAGCGACAGGTCGACCGACGACGCCAGGAACTCGAGCACCAGGCGGCGGCTGAGGCGAACGCGCTCGGAGTCGGTCTTCACGACCATCTTCGGCTCGACCGGCCGCGAGCAGGCCGGGACCAGGACGCGCGACCCCTCCACCTCGACGACGCACACGCGGCAGACGTTGACCGGCGTCAGGTTCTCCAGGTAGCACAGGGTCGGCGTGTCGATCTTCTGAGCGCGGCAGGCCTCCAGGAGGGTCGTCCCCTCGGGCACGCGCACGGACGCGCCGTCGATGGTCAGCTCCACCTCGCGCCGCGGGGCGCGCCCCGGCCGGTCGCTCATGCGCTCCCCTTTCCGGCGGCGCCGCGATTCACCTCGCCTCTCCCCTTCCCGGCTCCATTCCCGTCGAAGAGGTGCAGCTTCCGGATGGCCGACTGCACCGCCCCCGCGGCCGTCTGCCCCAGGCCGCAGATCGACGCGTCGCGCATCGCCTGGGCGACCTCGTCGATGAGTGCGATCTCGTCGGCCGCCTTGCCGAGCGTGCGCCCGGAGGCCAGCCGGTGCAGCGACTCCTCCTGCCGCACCGTGCCGACGCGGCACGGGACGCACTGCCCGCACGACTCGTCGCGGAAGAAGGCCGCGATGCGCAGCAGCGTGTCCTTCAGGTCGACCGAGTCGTCGAACAGCATCACCACCCCCGAGCCCAGCGTGGCGCCGGCGGCGCGCGTCCCCTCGAAGGTCAGAGCCATGTCGATCTCGGACGGAGTCACGAAGGCGCCGGCCGCGCCCCCCAGCAGAATGGCCTGCAGCGGCTTCCCGCCGCGCACCCCTCCCGCCAGATCGATGAGATGCTTCAGGGTCGCGCCGAACGGGACTTCGTACAGCCCCGGCCGGGCCGCGTGCCCCGAGACGCAGAACAGCTTCGGCCCCGTCGACTGCCCGTTGTCCGTCGTCGCGAAGGCCGGCCCCCCTTCCAGGACGATGTCCGGCACGTTGACCAGCGTCTCGACGTTGTTGATCGCCGTCGGCTTCCCGAACAACCCGACCTGCACCGGAAACGGCGGCTTGTTCCGCGGCTCCCCCCGATGCCCCTCGATCGAGTTGAACAGCGCCGTCTCCTCCCCGCAGATGTACGCTCCCGCCCCCCGCCTCACCTCGACGTCGAAGCGCACCCCTTCACCCAGGATGTTCTCCCCCAGGAGCCCGCGCGTCCGTGCCTGCCGGATGGCGCCGTCGAGCCGCTCGATCGCCAGGGGATACTCCCCCCGGACGTAGATGTACCCGTGCTCCGAGGCCGTCGCGTACCCCGCGATGGTCATCGCCTCGATGACTGCGAACGGGTCCTCTTCCATCAGCACCCGGTCCTTGAACGTCCCCGGCTCCGACTCGTCCGCGTTGCACACGAGGTAGTGCGGCCTCACCGGCTGCCGGGCGACCGCTTCCCACTTGCGCCCGGTCGGGAACGCCGCCCCTCCCCGCCCCACCAGCTTCGCGTCGAGGACCTCCCGGATGACCCCTTCCGGCCCTTGCTCGAGCGCCCGCCGCAGCGCCTGGTAGCCGCCGTGCGCCCGGTACTCGTCGAGGCTGGTCGGGTCGGCCAGCCCGACGCGTTTCAAGAGCCGCAGCCCCGCAGCCCGCGGCGCCATCGTCTGCGGCGCGGACGCCACGCCCACGCCGGACGTTTTCCTCCCGGCCCCGCCGCTCTCGAGCCCGGACGTTTTTCTCCCCGCCCCCCCGCCGGTCCTGCCTCCGGCCGGCCCGGACGTTTTCCATCGGGGATCGCCCGCCTCGATCCCGGCTTTGACGTCCGCCGAGGTCGCCGGCGCCAGCGTCCAATCGCCGCGCCCTTCCCCCGCCGCCTGGAACAGGACCGCCGGCGCGCGCTCGCACTGTCCCAGGCAAGGGCTCCGAAGCCAGGTCGCCTTCGCCCCGGGCGCGGCATGTCCCGGCGGGCCGAGGCGCTTCTCCATCTCGCGGCACAGGTCGAGAGCGCCGGCCACGCGGCAGGCGATGTCGTCGCACACGTGGACCACCGTCCCGGGTCGCGGCTCGAGGGAGAGCATGGCGTAGAACGCCGCGACGCCGTACGCCTCCGCGGGCGGGACCATCAGCCGCTGGCAGACGTAGTTGAGAGAGCCTTCGCTGATGAAGCCGATGCGCCCCTGGACCGCGTGCAGCGCCGGCAGCAGCAGGTCGCGCCGCCGCGCCGCCTCCATGCCGCCGCGCGCGACCTGCGCCTCGGGACCGGATCGCCGTGCGCCCCCTTCCCAGCCGGACGCCGGAGGCCCGAGCGCTCCGTCCACCGCGGCGCGCTCCTCCGCCGTGGCGACCGCGCCGGGGATGAGATGAAGGTCCACTCACCGCCCCCGGACGCCGGCCCGCGCGCGCGTGGCCGAGGCGCGGAGGACCCGCTTCGCGGACGATGCGCCGGCGGTCCCCCTCGCGCCCGCCGCCGTTTTCTTCGGCCCGGCCGCCCGCGCGCCGTTCAGCCGCTCGATACGGATCGCCGTCGCCTTGAACTCCGCGGTCCCGGACTTCGGGTCGGTCGCGTCGATGGTCAACAGGTTGGTGGCGACGTCGTCCTGGAAGTGGAGCGTCATGAAGGCGAGCCCCTGCCGCAATCCGGCATCGACGCGCACCGGCGTCTCGACGGAGCCGCGGCGCGACACGACGCGCACGCGCTCCCCATCCCCGAGACCGTAGCGCTCGAGGTCCTCCGGCGACAGGTCAAGAGACTCGCCGCGCCGCAGCGGCGAGGCGTACCCGGCCGTCTGCACGCCGGTATTGAACGAGTCGAGGCGCCGCCCCGTCGTCAGCCGGATCGGATACTCCTCGGTCAGCTCGTCGACCGGAGGCTCGAACTCGACCGCGCTGAACGGCGCGGGCGTCCCCTCGACGGGGTCTTTCCACAGCCGCGCGTGCAGGAACGGGCTCCCGGCGTGGCTCTCATCCGGGCACGGCCACGGGATCCCTCCCAGCTCCTCGAGCCGCCGGTACGACATGCCCTTGTGCCACGACGACAGGCCGCGCAGCTCATCCCAGACCTGCTCGGAGGTCGGGCTCCCCCACGGGCGCCCGAGCCGCCCCGCCAGGTCGCACAGGATGGCGATGTCGTCGCGCGCGCCGCCCGGAGGGTCGAGCGCCTTGCGCACGCGCTGCACGCGCCGCTCGCTGCTCGTCACCGTGCCGTCCGACTCGCACCACGACGCCGCCGCCGGCAGCACCACGTGCGCGTACTCGGCCGTCTTCGTCAGGAAGATGTCCTGCACCACCAGGTGGTCGAGGTTCTCCAGGAGGTGCATCGTGTGCGCGCAGTCCGCCTCCGACTGCGCCGGGTTCTCGCCGATGACGTAGACCGTCCGCAGCTCGCCGCGCCCCATCGCCTCGAACATCTGCGACAGGTGCCAGCCGCGCTTCGGAGGAATCGCCGCGCCCCCCCACGCCTGCTGGCACCGCGCGCGTCCCGCGTCGTCCTCGACGTCGACGCCTCCGGGGAGCTTGTTCGGGATCGCCCCCATGTCGCCGCCGCCTTGGACGTTGTTCTGGCCGCGCAGCGGATTGAGCCCCGAGCCCCACTTGCCCACGTGACCCGTGAGCAGCGCCAGGTTGATCAGCGCGAGCACGTTGTCGACCGCGTTGTGGTGCTCGGTGATCCCCAGCGTCCAGCAGATCTCGGCGCGATCGGCGCGGGCGTAGGCGTGCGCCAGCTCACGGATCGCCTCGGCCGGCACCCCCGTGATCTTCG
>DATNEZ010000229.1:0-4683 GCA_035606645.1 Binatia bacterium | reverse complement strand
GGAAGATCACGGTCGCCTTCACCTTCTTCCCCTTGGACAGGAAGCGGATGATGTTGTTGCGCTTGAATTCGTAGTCGTGCTCGTCGGTCTTGGGGCGGAACTTCACCTCCTTGACCTGGATCACCTTCTGCTTCTTCTTCGCCTCCTGCGCCTTCTTGTTGAGCTGGTAGCGGTACTTGCCATAGTCCAGGATGCGGCAGACCGGCGGAACGGCATCGGGGGAGACCTCCACCAGATCCAGCGCGCTTTCCTGCGCCGCCTTCAGGGCCGCCTCGGGGGACATGATCCCGAGCTGCGCCCCGTCCGGCCCGATGACGCGAAGCTCCTTGGCACGGATCTTCTCGTTGACCCTTAGCTTTTTGTCGATGGCGTCCTACCTCCCGCCCCCGTCCACGAGGGGCATCTGTGTCGACTTCTCCGACGTCCTACGGCCCCGCGACCCGTCCGGCGTTCATCTGGACAATCTTCTCGCGGATGGCCTCGAGGCCCAGCGGCCCGAGGTCTCCCTCCCTGCGGCTGCGCACCGATACGGTGCGCGCCTGGGCCTCGCGGTCCCCGGCCACCAGCATGAAGGGAACCTTCTTCAGCTGGGCGTCCCGGATCTTGGCCCCGATCTTCTCGTTCCGGTCATCCAGGTCGCAGCGCAGCCCGGCCTCGAGGAGCATCGCCTGCGTCTCGCGGGCGTACTCGCGGACGCGATCGGTGATCGGCAGGACCACGGCCTGGACCGGCGCCAGCCAGACGGGGAAGGCGCCTGCGTAGTGCTCCACCAGACCGCCGACGAACCGCTCGAGCGAGCCGTAAATCGCCCGGTGCACCATCACCACCGGCGTCTGAGAGCCGTCCGGCGCGACGTACTGGATCCCCAGCCTCTGCGGCAGGTTGAAGTCGAACTGCACCGTCGGCCCCTGCCAGGGGCGCCCGATGGCGTCGAACATCCGCACGTCGATCTTCGGCCCGTAGAAGACCGCCTCCCCCTCGCGCCGCGTGTAGGACAGGCCGCGCGACTTCAGGGCGTTCACCAGGGCGTCCTCCGCCATGGTCCAGCCGTCATCGTCGCCGGCGTACTTCTTCGGGTGGGCCGGGTCGCGGACCGACAGGTCGACCTCGTAGCGATCGTAGCCGAAGGTCTTCAGGAACAAAATGACCAGGTCGAGGACCCCCTTGATCTCGTCGAGGATCTGGTCCCGCGTGCAGTAGATGTGCGCGTCGTCCTGGGTGAAGCCGCGCACGCGCATCATCCCGTGCAGCACCCCGGAGCGCTCGTAGCGGTACACGGTCCCCAGCTCGGCGTAGCGGATCGGCAGCTCGCGGTAGGAGCGGAGCCGCGACTTGTAGATCAGGGAGTGGCCCGGGCAGTTCATCGGCTTGATGACGTAGCCGGCCTCCTCGATCTCGAAGGTGTACATGTTCTCTTTGTAGAACTCGAGGTGCCCGGACTGGCGCCACAGCTCGTCCCGCGCGATGTGCGGGGTGGTGACCAGCTGGTAGCCGGACCGGCGGTGCTGCTCCTTCCAGAAGTCCTCGATCACCTGGCGCAGGATCGTGCCGTTCGGATGCCAGAAGATGAGCCCCGGCCCCGCGGTCTCCTCGACGCTGAACAGGTCGAGGGCGGGCCCCAGCTTGCGGTGGTCGCGTTTCTTCGCCTCCTCGAGGTTCTTCAGATGGACCTCGAGCTGCGCTTCGGTCGCGAACGCGGTCCCGTAGATGCGCTGCAGCTGCTGGTTCTCCTCGGAGCCCTTCCAGTAGGCGCCGGCCACCGACAGGAGCTTGAAGGCGCCGATCCGGCCGGTCGAGGGGAGGTGCGGGCCGGTGCAGAAGTCCATGAAATCGTTCTGGCGGTAACAGGAGACGACCGGCCCCCCCTTCTCGGAGATCAGCTCGACCTTCAGGTTGTCTCCGAGCCCGCGGAAGTAGGCGAGCGCCTCCTCCTTGGGCTGCTCGATGCGCCGGATCGGGAAGTCCTTCCCCTTGATCTCGCGCATGCGGGCCTCGATCCGCTCGAGGTCCTCCGGCGTGAACGGCTCACGGCGCTCGAAATCGTAGAAGAACCCCTCCTCGGTGGCGGGGCCGATGCCGATCTTCACCTCGGGGAACAGGTCCTTGACGGCATTTGCCAGGAGGTGCGAGGTGGTGTGGCGGTAGACCTCGAGCGCGCGCGGGGAGTCGGGCGTGATGAACTCGACCCGGCCGCCCCGGTCGAGCGGCACGTAGATGTCCTTCTCGACCCCGTCCACCACGACGGCAATCGCGCGGCGCGCCAGGGCCGGGTCGATCGCCTCGGCGATGGCGGACAACGGCGTGCCGCGCGGGAAGGCGCGGACCGCACCGTCCGGCATGACGACTTCGACAGTCTCCAAGCTGCTCTGTCCTTTCCGAAGCGGCGTCCCGACCGTCACCTGGAGCCTTCCGGGCGGGGGGATTCGTGATCGGAGGCGGGAATGGTAGGCGCGAGCGGATTTGAACCGCTGACTTCTACCGTGTCAAGGTAGCGCTCTCCCCCTGAGCTACGCGCCTTCACTTGAAAGCCCATAGAGGCGCCGCGTGTGGCGCATCGTGGGTTGCCATGAGAAGCCGAGAGTATACGGGTCGGTGCGCGCTATTGTCAACTGAACAGACTACTTCCGGTTGCGGTGAAGGGTCCGGGCGGCGTATCATCCGGCCCCTGCTGATACGAGGCGGCCGATGCTGATCGTCATGGAATCCCTGGCGACCGAAGAGCAGATCCGGGGAGTGATCGACCGGATCCAGACTCTGGGGCTGCGCGCCCACCCGATCCCGGGGGCCGAGCGCACCGCCATCGGCATCACCGGAAACCATGGCCCGCTCGACCCGGCGGAGTTCGAGATTCTCCCGGGCGTCCAGCAGGCCATCCGGGTCACCAAGCCCTACAAGCTGGTCAGCCGCGAGGTGAAGGGCTCGGGGAGCATCATCCAGGTCGGCGGCAGGCCGGTCGGGGGGACGCGCCTGACCGTCATCGCGGGTCCCTGCGCGGTCGAGACGGAGGAGCGGACCCTGTCGATCGCCCGCCAGGTGGCCGCCGCAGGGGCCGACCTGTTCCGGGCCGGCGCTTTCAAGCCGCGCACCTCTCCCTACTCGTTCCAGGGACTGGGGCTCGAGGGACTGAAGATCCTGGCCCGGGTGCGGCGGGAGACGGGGCTGCCGATCGTCACCGAGGCGGTGGACGAGGAGTCGATGGCGATGGTGGAGGACTACGCCGACGCGGTCCAGATCGGGGCCCGGAACATGCAGAACTTCTCGCTCCTCAAGCGCGCCGGCAAGTCGAAGCTGCCGGTGTTCCTGAAGCGGGGGCTGTCGGCCACGCTCGACGAGTTCCTGATGGCGGCCGAGTACATCGTCTCGGAGGGGAACTACCAGGTGTTCCTGTGCGAGCGCGGCGTCCGGACCTTCGCCGATCACTCGCGCAATACGCTGGACCTGGCGATCGTCCCATCCGTGAAGCATCTCAGCCACCTGCCGATCCTGGTCGATCCGAGCCACGGCACCGGCCGGCGGGACAAGGTGATCCCCCTGGCCCGTGCGGCCATCGCGGTGGGCGCCGACGGGGTCATGGTGGAGGTCCACGATGATCCCGCCCACGCCTTGTCGGACGGCCCCCAGGCGATCCTGCCGGATCAGTTCGCGGCGCTGATCGCCGATCTCCGTGCCCTGGCAGGGCTGGTCGGCCGGACACACGACGGCCCCCCGTAACTTTTTCGAAATCTTCCCTTACCAAATTGGCCGGCGCCGCCCCGCCGCCGGCGATTGCAGTCTCGACGCGAGGCCTCCTCGCGCGCCGCAAGATCCAGGGGCATCGGCACTTAGGGGAATCCCGGAATCTGGACACGTTCTGGTACGTCCCTTGCTCAATCTCCAGGGGTTGCACCGCGCCACCGGACGGACCACGTTAGGTCTGTGCACTTGATCCAGCCGGGGACGCCGGAGGGAAGAGGGAGATGATCAACCAGGACGAGGTCTTCGTCATCACGGAAGAGGACATCCTAAAGCCCTCCGGAAAGGGGAAGGGGGGCGGACCGCGGGCCGTTGCCGGCGGCAAGGCCGCGCGGGCGGCCGAGCGGGCCGAGTCGGTCGACGAGACCGTGGCAGAGGGCCCGGTCACGGCCCGGAGGCGGTCCCCGAAGAGTCCTGCGGCGGCCTCCACCCTGTCGCTGTTCGTCTGGGGGCTTGGGCAGCTGTACAACGGCGACAGCCGGCTGGCGGCCCTGTTCCTGCTCTCCGAGCTGATGATCGTGTCGTTCCACTACCTGCTGTACATGACCTGGGACCGGATCAAGACCTTCGCGCACCTGTTCTTCGTGAGCGAGTGGGAGCTGATGCTCTACGCCTCGTCCATCGACTTCTGCGTGATCTTCTTCCTGATCTACAACGTGGCGCAGGCCTACCGGGGGGCGGAGGCGCGCGGCGGGCGGTTCGACGGCCTGCACCGTCCGTTCGTCTCGGGACTGGCGTCACTCTGCGTCCCGGGATGGGGGCAGCTGCTCAACGGCCAGCTGGGGAAGGCGGTCTTCTTCCTGTTTTCCTTCTTCCTGCAGGCCTACCTGGTGGTCCTGTATCGGCTCTCGCCGTTCTTCCGGATCCTGGCCGACATCGAGCCGCAGCAGTTCCTGCTCAACAAGGCGATCAAGGTGGGGATGGGCATCATGTTCGTCACGGCGCTGTCCT
>DATNEZ010000184.1:0-2418 GCA_035606645.1 Binatia bacterium | reverse complement strand
CCGGTCATGAGACCAGGGACGTCCGCCTGATGATCGATGCTCTGGCCGAGGGGGAAGAAGAACAGGCGGAACATGCGCAGATGGACGACCGCCTGGCCCAGGATGTTCTCGACGACGCTCCGGGCAAAGACCTGGCGTCCCACCCCGCCAAGCGCGACCGCCCGCCACGCGAGAAACCCCACGACGGGCAGACCAAGCGCCGAGGCGCGAACCAGCCCCGCCCGGGCCGGGCGTCCCTCCACCCACCTCCACCATATAAAGAAGATGACGGGGATCGCCACCGCCTCCTCCTTGGCGCCGAGCGCCAGGACGAGGCACGCGATGGCTCCCGCCAGAAGGATGGATGGAGGCTGCGTCCCGGTCCTGCGATTCCCGGGTGTCAAGGCGAGGAGGATGGCCAGGAGACCGAACAGGGTCGCCAGGATCTCCGATCGTCCCCAGATGTACAGGACCGACTCCGACTGCAGCGGGTGGAACAGGAAGAGGGCGGTCCCGCCCAGGGCGGCGCCGGCGGTAGTGTCCGAAGAGCGTCGCAGGAGCAGGTACAGGATCGCGCCGCAGGCGAGGTGCAGGAGAAAGCCTGTCAGCCTGAAGCCGCGCGGCCCGCCTCCCCAGAGGTCCGCATCGAGGAGGAGCGAGGCGAAGAAGACGGGGCGCGCCTGGTCGGGGGAGTAACGGTACCGCAGCGCCTCGCCGAACGACGCCCCGGGATGCGCGACGCGGTTGTCCGCGATGCCGGCCTGCTCGTCGAAGGTGAACGGCGCGTCGACCGCCGGCAGGCAGCAGGCGAACGCCGCGACGAAAACGAACCCGACAGCCAGGCGCTGGAGAAGGAGACCGCGATCGCTCAACGGGGGAGGGGCACGATCTGGGGCACGCGTTTCATGTAGTCCGCGTAGGCGGGGCCGTGCAGGTCGAGCATCCTGCGGTCCTCGTGGTCGATCCCGACGAAGGTATAGAGGGTCATCAGGGAGGCGAACAGCATGTGCCCGCGCGTCATGATCGGGGCGGCCCAGAAGGCGACGAGGAACGCCAGCTCCACCGGGTGGCGGACCCAGAGGAACGGGCCGGTGGCGCGGAACGGCTCGGGCGGCCGCGCCGTGCCGTCGAGATAGCGGAGGATCGGACGCAGCCCCGTGACCTCGAGCAGATCCATGTGGAAGAAGCAGTAGACGAAGAGAGCCCAGGCGGCGAAGAACAGCAGGCGCACGAGCAGGGCGGGCCCGCCTTCCAGCGCGTACACCTCGCGCGGGATCGGCCGGTACAGGAGGCAGACGGCGATGAGGCCGGCGCTCGCCACGAGGGAATAGGCGGCCGCCTCGAGGTGCGGCCGGATCACCTTCTGAATCCGGTCCTTGAAGCCGCGGCGGGTCATGAGCGAGTGCAGCAGCCCCCAGGCAAGGACCAGGATGACGTTGAAGGTGGCGCTGGAGTCGCCGCGCCCTTCGGTGGCGCGCTCCAGCTGTCGGAAAAAGGAGTCCGAAAGCGGCTCGGACACGTCGAGTCGCGCCAGCAGGAACCAGATCAGAACGCCGATCGAGACCGCGAACAGGCCCAGGGAGGAGTAGCCGATGGCCAGGTGGAGACTGCGTTCGTCCTGCGGCGTCGCCATCGCAACCCTCCCGGCTCGCGCGTCCTCGAAGCCGCGACGACCGAACGAGCCGCGTCATGCTATGGAGGGGCAGCGCCCTGTGTCAAGGACAGCGCGGCTTGAGTCGGAGAGGGTCCTGAGGTACAAGGGCTGCATGAACGACGTCATCCCGGGGGCATGCTGATGGATGCCACGCTGTCGGCCATCCTGAAGCCGCGATCCATTGCGGTGGTCGGCGCCTCGCGGCGGCCGCAGTCGATCGGCCACGAGATCCTGCACAACCTGATCCAGTACGGCTTCACCGGGCCGATCTACCCGGTGAACCCGCAGGCGGCGTCGGTCCACTCGATCAAGTGCTACGCGAGCCTGCGCGACATCCCCGACCCGGTGGACCTGGCGGTGATCGTCGTCCCCAAGGAGACCGTGCCGGCGGTGGTGGACGACGCGGTGGCCAGGGAGGTGCGCGGGCTCGTGATGATCACCGCGGGCTTCCGGGAGGTGGGAGGGGAGGGGGAGCGCCTGGAGCGGCGCATCAGGGACACGGTGCGCGCCGCGGGCATCCGCATGGTCGGGCCGAACTGCATGGGGGTGATCAACACCGACCCGGAGATCCGGATGAACGCCACGTTCGCCGCCACCCGCCCCGAGCCCGGCACGGTCGGCTTCATGTCGCAGAGCGGGGCGCTGGGGGAGGTCATCCTGGCGCACGCGCACGCCATCGGCCTGGGGATCGCCTACTTCGTCAGCATGGGGAACAAGGCCGACGTCTCGGGCAACGACCTCATCGAGGCCTGGGAGGACGACCCGCGCGTGAACTGCATCCTGAT
>DATNEZ010000174.1:0-3308 GCA_035606645.1 Binatia bacterium | reverse complement strand
CGCAAGGACTACCCGCTCGAGGGGAAGCCCGAGGATCATCTGCAATACCGGCAGGTGACCACCGCGGAGCACGTCTACACCTACGACAAGGAGCCCATCAAGGGCTTCGGGTGGAAGAAGGAAGTCGAGAAGACCGGGGAGGGCCGGGGCTGATGTTCCGCACCGAGGAGATGGACATCAACATGGGGCCGCAGCACCCCTCGACGCACGGGGTGCTCCGCCTCAAGCTGACCCTCGACGGGGAAGAGGTCGCCGAGATGCGCCCGGTCATCGGCTACCTGCACCGCGGCGTCGAGAAGCTCTGCGAGCACCGCACCTACCCGATGATCGAGCCTTTGACCGACCGGCTCGACTACGTGGCGGCGATCTCCGAGAACCTGGGCTACTGCGGCGCCGTGGAGAAGCTGATGGGCCTGGTCGTTCCGCCGCGCGCCCAGTACATCCGGGTGATCCTGGCCGAGCTGCAGCGGATCGCCTCGCACCTGCTGTGGCTCGGGACGCACGCCCTCGACCTCGGGGCGATGACCGTCTTCTTCTACACCTTCCGCGAGCGGGAGATGATCCTCGACCTGTTCGAGGCCTTCTGCGGCGCCCGCCTGACCTACAACTCGATGCGCATCGGAGGGCTGTACGAGGACGTGCCCGGCGGCTGGACCGACCGCGTGCGCCAGTTCATCGACATCTTCCCGTCCCGCGAGAAGGAGTACGAGGATCTGCTGACGGTCAACCGGATCTGGCTCGGCCGGACCCGGGGGGTCGGCATCCTGAAGCCCGAGGACGCCGTGGCGCTCGGGGCGAGCGGCCCGACGCTGCGCGGCTCCGGGGTGGACTACGACGTGCGCCGGGCGCAGCCGTACTCCTCCTACGAGCAGTTCGAGTTCGACGTGCCGGTCGGGAGGAACGGCGACACCTACGACCGGTACATCGTGCGCATGGAGGAGATGCGCCAGTCCTGCCGCATCGTCCGGCAGGCCCTGGACAAGCTGCCCGAAGGGGAGGTCCGCGCCAAGGTGCCGAAGTACATCAAGCCGCCGACCGGCGAGGTGTACCACGTGGTCGAGAGCCCGCGCGGCGAGCAGGGGTTCTACATCGTGCACAAGAGCGGCGAGATGCCGTACCGCATGCGCTTCCGCTCCCCCTCGTTCGTCAATCTCCAGGCGCTGCCCCTGATGTGCAAGGGGCTGCTCATCGCCGACATCGTGGCGGTCATCGGGTCGATCGACATCGTCCTCGGCGACGTGGACCGGTAGAGGGGACCATGGACCAGACGGTACTCATCCAGTCGATCCTGATTCCGGCCGCCCAGATCCTGCTGATCCTGATGGTCCTGCCGCTGCTCATCGCCTACCTGCAGCTGGTGGAGCGCAAGGTGCTGGGCTTCATGCAGGTGCGGCTGGCGCCGCGCCGCGTCGGCTGGCACGGGCTTTTGCAGCCGATCGCCGACGCCGTGAAGCTCCTGATCAAGGAAGACACCATCCCGGAGAAATCGGACCGCTTCCTGTTCACCCTGGCGCCGATCGTCACCGTCATCCCGGCGCTGACCGCGCTGGCGGTCATCCCGTTCGCCTCCGAGTCGTTCACGCTCTTCGGCTACACGGTGCGGCCGTTCATCACCGACATCAACATCGCGCTCGTCTTCCTGCTGTCCATCTCATCGCTCGGGATCTACGGCATCATCCTGGGAGGCTGGGCGTCGAACAGCAAGTACTCGCTCCTGGGGGCGCTGCGCTCGTCGGCCCAGATGATCTCCTACGAGGTGCCGCTCGGCTTCGCCGTCGTCGGGGTCATGATGCTGACGGGGACGGCGTCGATGGTCGGCATCGTGAACGCCCAGAAGGAGGCGGGCGTCTGGTACGTCCTCCCGCAGATCCTCGGCTTCTTCTGCTACTTCATCGCGGCCGTGGCGGAGACCAACCGCGTGCCGTTCGACCTGCCGGAGGCGGAGGCCGAGCTGGTGGCCGGCTTCCACACCGAGTACTCCGGGATGAAGTTCGCGCTGTTCTTCCTGGCCGAGTACACCAACATGATCGTGGTCTCGTCCATCGCGACCATCCTCTTCTTCGGGGGCTGGCTGCGGCCGTTCCCGAACGTGTCCGGGCTGGACTTCCTCGAGAACGGCTGGCTGGTGCTGGGGCCCCTGGTCGCCGGCGCCTTCCTGGGCTGGCTCGTCGACCAGCGGCTGGGGGGCGGCCTGCGCCTGATGTTCGCGGGAGGGATCGCCGGGACGGCGCTCGGCGTGCTGATCGCGCGCAGCGACGTGATGGGCCTCGCCAGCTGGCACATGCCGGCGGTGTCCGGCATGTTCTGGTTCTCGCTCAAGGTGTCGTTCTTCCTGTTCCTGTACATCTGGTTCCGCGGCACGTACCCGCGGTACCGCTACGACCAGCTGATGGCGCTCGGCTGGAAGTGGCTCATTCCCCTGTCGATCCTGAACGTGATCGGCACGGGGCTGGCGATCGTCATCGCGGGGTGAGTTCGTGGCGAAGATCATGGACGTGAAGCCGGTCTCCGGTCTCCGGGAGTTCGTGAAGATGCTGTTCCTCCTGGAGCTGTGGGTCGGGCTCTGGGTCACCCTGAAGAACCAGTTCCGGCCGCACATCACCGTCGAGTATCCCAAGGAGCGGGTGGAGCTCTCGCCGCGCTTCCGGGGGGTGCCGCGCCTGCGCTTCCACCCGGAGAACGGCGAGGAGCTGTGCATCGCCTGCCACCTGTGCGAGACCGTCTGCCCGGACAACTGCATCCACATCGTGTCCGAGAAGAAGCCGGACGGGAAGGGGAAGCGGCTGGTGTCGTTCGAGATCAACTACGAGCGCTGCTGCTTCTGCGGGCTGTGCGTCGATCCCTGCCCGACCAAGCCGCTCACGGCCATCTACATGTCCCACGACTACGAGATGGCGGACTTCAAGAGGGAGGGGTTCGTGGCGCCCCTCAAGACCCTGCTGAACGGCATGGACCCGAAGGACTACAAGGAGTAGGGCGTGGAGCCGGCGGCGGTCATCTTCTACATCCTGGCGTCGATCGCGGTGCTGTCGGCGGTGATGGTGATCGCCGGCCGCAACGTGGTCCACTCCGCCATCTACCTGGTCCTGACCTTCCTGTGCGTGGCGGCGGTGTACATCCTGCTGCGCGCCGAGTTCGTGGCGGCGGTCCAGGTCCTGGTCTACGCCGGGGGGATCATGGTCCTGTTCCTGTTCGTCATCATGCTGGTGAACCTGAAGGACCTGGGGACACCGGGAGTCCGGGTGCACGCCACGGTCTCGGGGGTGCTCGGAGCCTCGGTGATCGGCCTGATCCTCTATCTCTACGGG
>DATNEZ010000164.1:0-3844 GCA_035606645.1 Binatia bacterium | reverse complement strand
CGGCCAGCTTCACGGAGAGAGGCAGGGTGTAGTCCGGGTACTTGAACAGGTCGTACTCGTTGACGCCGACCGGGTGGAAGAAGACGTTGGCCAGCGAGGCGTCGAGCCGGAACGGCCTCCCGTAGCTGACGACGTGCACCTGGTGGCCGCGCCGGGCCAGCTGCTCTCCCAGCTGCGACGCCAGGATGCCGCTGCCCCCGACCGACGGGTAGCAGATCATCGCGATCTTCAGCGGGGGGCCGCCCGGGGGCGCGGCGCTACCGGACGGCGGCATCGGTGCCGGAGCTCCCTTCCGCGATCCAGGGGTAGTCGACCAGCGACCCGTGGGAATCCTCGATGGCGTCGCGTTCCACGAACTCGATCTCCGGAGTCTCGTCGCGATTCAGGTACTGCATCTCGCTGGCTCCGGCGACATAGTGGGTGCAGCGGACCACCGACTGCATCCAGCGGAGCCGCGTGTCGCGGGCTGGGCTGATGCTGGACTTCCGCGGCTCGCTCCAGGGAATCTCCAGGTACTCGTCGCCGCCGCGGTGCAGGGAGAGCCGCCCCGCCTGGCAGCGGGCCCGAACCAGCTCCCCCTCGTAGTCGACGTCGACGTAGAAGTCGTCCACGTCGATCGCCTTCGACCTGACCGCCGGGTCGCCGGAGCGGACGACGTCGATTCCGTCCAGGAGCCCCAGTCCCCGGTACATCCCGAGGCAGAAATCGGCCACGGTCTCCGCGCGGACCGCGAGGAAGGTCCCCACGAGGGCCGGCGCGACGAAGCAGGGCAGGACGCGGGCGGTCTTCTCCTGCCAGTCGGCCTGGATCCGCTTGGCGTAGAGCGGCGTGTACTTCTTCTGCAGCTTTCCCATGTGGTCGAAGTTGAGCCGCTTCAGGTCGCCCGTCTTCAGGTCGCGGAGCGGGGTCGTCGTCTCGCGGTAGTCGTGATCGCTGTCGTGGCAGAAATAGACGATCCGCCCGCCGACGCTCTGCTGCAGGCGCCGGGCGGTCAGGAGCTTCGCGTGGAAGAACCGCTTCGGGAAGAACCCGCAGGGTTGCTGGCCGAAACAGATGACCGGATCGCTCATGTCGAGAGGCGGAAGCGTATCACCCCTCTCCCCGCCTGACTACCCGGAAGCGCCGTCCGCCAGGGTCTTCTTGATTTCTCCGACCAGGTACAAAGAGCCGCAGATGACGACCAGGCCGTCCGGCCCGGCGGCGTCCCGGGCGAGGGCCAGCCCCTCCCGCACCGAATCGGCCCCGGCCACGTCCGGGTGGCGGTCCCGCGCCAGGCGGGCCAGGGCCTCGTGGGTCTCGCCGCGCGGCACGGGGACGCGGGTGACGATCACCTTGCGCGCCAGCGGGCAGAGGAGGTCGAGCATGCTGCCCGCCGGCTTGTCCTTCATCGAGGCGAAGAGAAGGACCGTGCTCCGGTTCCGCTGGTGGTCCTTCAGGTACGCGGCGAGGGCCGCGCAGCCGGCGGGATTGTGCGCGCCGTCCAGCAGGAGCTCGGGCCGTCCGGGGATCAGCTCGAGGCGGCCGGGCCAGACGGCCCCGCGCAGTCCGGCCGCGATCGAAGCGGGATCGATGCCGCTCACCCCGCGGGCGGAGATCTGCTCGGCGAGCAGGACGGCGACGACGGCGTTCTCCACCTGGTGCGCGCCGCGCAGAGACAGCGCGAGGTCGGGGTAGAGGCCGCCGGCGGGAGTCGTGAGCGAGAACACCGGCGGATCGGCGAGGCCCTCGGGGCCGCCGCTCTTCGCCGCATCACCGTGCGCCGGCTTCACGTCGCACGCGGAGGACGGCACGAGCGGTGCGCCAATCCCCGCCGCCTCGGCGCGGATCACCTCGAGGGCCGGCGGCTGCTGGGCCGAGACGACGCAGGGGACGCCCCCCTTCAGGATGCCGGCCTTCTGGTAGGCGATCTCGGAGAGGGTCCCCCCGAGCCACTGGGTGTGATCCATGGCGACGGGAGTGATGGCGCAGGCCTGCGGCCGCACCACGTTGGTCGCGTCGAAGCGGCCACCCATCCCGACCTCGAGGACCGCGATCGGCACCCGCCGGCGGCTGAAGTGCAGGAACGCCAGCGCCGTCGTCGCCTCGAAGTAGGTCGGCGGATCGGAGGCGAGGCGGGGGGCCGAGGCGATCGCGGCGCGCACTTCCGGCACGAGCGCCGCCACCTCGTCGTCGGCGATCGTCCTGTCCTCGGCGACGATCCGCTCGGCGAACCGGACCAGGTGGGGCGAGGTGTAGACCCCGGGCACGTGCCCGGCCTGCCTGAGGATCGACGCCACGTACGCGGCGACCGACCCCTTGCCGTTGGTCCCCGCGATCAGGATGGAGGGGAAGTCGTCCTGGGGTCGGCCGAGGCGGTCCAGGAGGGCCGTGATCCGATCGAGACCCGGCCGGATGCCGAGCACCTCGAGGGACTCGAGATAGGCGAGCGCCTCTTCGCAGGTCATCGTCAGAGGCCCCCGGAGATCTCCTCGAGCGTGCGCCCCCTGGTCTCCTCGCCGAGCGCCAGCACGCCGATCGAGCCGACGACCAGGACGGCGGCGAACATGGCGAACACGGCGGAGAATCCCCCGCCCCAGGTCCCCATCAACTTGCCGACGACGAGCGGGGCCAGGACCCCGCCGATGCGGCCGAAGGCGGCGGCGGACCCGGTCCCCGTGCCGCGCAGCCAGGTCGGGTAGAGCTCGGGAGTGTAGCCGTACGTCACGCCCCACGCCCCCAGGTTGAAGAACGACACCAGGCAGCCCCAGAGGACCAGGTCGTTCGGCGTCTGCGAGCCGCCGAAGCCCCACGAGGACAGGGCGCACAGGAGCATGAACGGGACCAGGGTCGCCTTGCGGCCGATCCGCTCGACGAGGAATGCGGCGGCGAAGTATCCGGGAATCTGCGCCAGGGTGATGATCAGGGTGAACTGGAACGACTGGACCAGCGGGAACCCGCGTCCGGCGAGGAGCGTCGGCAGCCAGGTGAAGATGCCGTAGTAGGAGTACGCCATGGCGAACCAGAGGATCCAGAGCATAGCGGTGCGCCGGACGACGCCGCGGCCGAACAGGTCGCGCAGGCGCGCCCTGCGGCCCGCTCCGCTCGCGCCGTCTTCGACGAGCGGCGCGCCCGGCTCGACGCCGCACTGAGTCTCGATCGATCGCAGGGTCGATTCGGCCTCGGCGAGGCGACCGCGCGTCGCCAGGTAACGGGGGGATTCCGGCAGGGCGCGCCGCAGGACGAGGACATACAACGCCGGCAGCGCGCCGATCAGGAAGGCGGTGCGCCAGGGAAAGGTGCGCCCGGCCGTCTCCGCGTGTCGCGCCAGGATCTCGGCGATGATCGCGGCCGCCGCCCAGCCGAAGGCCCAGAACGACTCCAGCAGGACGACCAGCCGGCCGCGGTGGCGGGCCGGGGCGAACTCGCTGACCAGGGCGGCGGCCACCGGCAGCTCCCCACCCAGGCCGAACCCGACCAGGAAACGCAGGAGCAGGAGCGATCCGAATCCCTGCGCCAGGGCGCACAGGCCGGTGGCGATACTGAAGATGATGAGCGTCGTCTGGAAGACCCCCTTGCGGCCGAATCGGTCGGCGAGCGAACCGGCCACCGCCCCCCCGAGGAACATCCCGAACAGCCCGGCGCTGGACAGGGCGGCGACCTGGTCGGGGGTCAGTCGCCATTCGGTCTTGAGCCGCGCCAGGACGAACGACATCAAGCCGCCGTCCATCGAGTCGAAGAGCCACCCCAGCCCGCTCAGCAGCAGGAGACGGTAGTGAAAGCCTGCCAGGGGAAGGCGGTCCAGCCGATCGGCGACCCGCATCGAAACCTAGGTGATGTCGGGGGAGGGGGTCGTGATCTTGCTTCG
>DATNEZ010000147.1:0-4007 GCA_035606645.1 Binatia bacterium | reverse complement strand
AATGTCGATATCGAGCCCCGACTCCAGCCAGATCCGGCTCTGCTGCATGGCCCGGTTGAGCACCCACCGAGTGAGCGGCTTGATGAGGTCGGTCTCCTCCGCCACGGGGATGAACTGGTTCGGAGGCACCAGCCCATGGATCGCGTGCCGCCATCGCACGAGCGCCTCCACGCCGGTTGTCTTGCCGATCCGGAGATCGATCTTGGGCTGGAAGTGAAGCACCAGGTCATCGTGCGCGATGGCGTGCCCCAGCTCGCCTGCCAGCCCCAGGTGCGCGGCGATCGGGAGGTCCTGCCGGGGAGCGTAGACCGCGTAGCCGCACCGCGCCCGTTTGGCGATGTACATCGCCGCATCGGCGTGCTGCATCAGGGTCGGCGCGTCCTGGCCGTCCACGGGGTACACCGCGATTCCGATGCTGGCGGCAATGCGGATGACGCGGCCGTCGATCAGGAAGGGCTGCTCGAGCCCCCGGAGGATCTTCCTCGCGGTCGTCGCTCCGTCCTCTCCGCCCATGCCGATTGCGGGAACGATCGCGAACTCGTCGCCGCCGAGGCGCGCCACCGTGTCGGAACCCCTGAGAAGGCCTTCCAGGCGCAGGGCGATCTGCTGCAACAGCTGGTCACCGACGTGATGGCCGTGGGTGTCGTTCACTTCCTTGAAACCGTCCACGTCCATGACCAGAACGGCTGCCGATTTCCTTTGCCGGTTCCCCGTCAGGATGGCCTGGTGCAGCCGATCGTTCAGCAGGGTCCGGTTCGGCAGGCTCGTCAGGACATCGTGAAGGGTCTGGTATTCGAGCGCCTCCGTCTGGGCTCTCTGCTCTGAAATGTCCCGCAGGATTCCGACGAAAAGCGTCTTTCCGCCCAGGACCATCCGGGCGCCGCGGAACTCGATCGGAAAGGTCGATCCGTCCTTGCGCCGCCCCCACATTTCGCGCGACCCCGAGGCGGTGGCATTGCTCCGTCCAGGTCGCATCCAGCCGGCAAGGTAACCCGCGAACTCCTCCCGGCAGGGCTCCGCGATGATCAGCATCGCCTCGCGGCCCAGGACTTCGTCTGCCTGGTAGCCGAACAGCCTCCGGGCGCCTCGGTTGAATGATGCGATGCGGCCCTGTTCGTCGGTCGCCACGACTCCGTCGAAAAAATCATCCAGGACCGAGTGGACCTCGTCGATCGATGCGCTCTCGCCGCTGGGGCGTTCGCCTGTCCTGATCCGGTCTTGATCGTTCACTCATGTCCTCGTCGCAATCCGACCTGGTCCACGATGCTGCCAAGGGTTATAGCCAAATCGTGAACCCCCGGCAATTCGGAGAATTCATGAATCGTGCGTCGGGCCCCTCCTGACACCGTTCGACCTCCTCACGCGGGGCCGAATAGCCGTCAGGATCTTTTTGACACCGGGATAAGGGAATGCCCGAGTGTGCGGCTCGCGGGCCCGCGGTATAAGTCCACAGTGACGACAAGTCCGGACAGTGAACGAAGTGATCACTCGAGAGGAGAGCACATGCACCAACGCCGGAATTATTCGACTCTGATTGCCCTGCTTCTGCTGGCCATCATCCCGGGCTGCAACAAGAGCAACGACGACAACCGCCTCGGGATCCCGGGCGTCATTCCGACGGGTCCCGCGAGCATCCAGGCGCCTGTGGACCTCGGGTCGATCAGCAGCGGCGGCAGTGACTTCGCGATTCTGGGTCATACCACCGTGACCAGCACCGGCTCGACCGTCGTGACCGGCGATCTCGGCCTGTGGCCTGGAACCGACGTCAAGGGATTCGGTCCGGGAATCGTCTCCGGCTCGATCTCTGCCGGTGTGGCTCCGGCGGATGCGGCCCAGTCCAGCCTGACTGCGGCCTACAACGACGCCGCCGGACGACCGGCCGACGCCACGGTGGCCGGCAACCTGGGCGGGCAGACTTTTGCCCCCGGCGTCTACAAGTCCACGTCCTCGCTCGAGATCTCTTCGGGCAATCTGACCCTCGATGCGCTGGGCGACTCGAACGGCGTCTTCATCTTCCAGATCGCCTCGGCCCTGACCGTGACCTCGGGTCGCCAGGTGATTCTGAGCGGCGGTGCCCAGGCGGCCAATGTCTTCTGGCAGGTCGGAAGCTCGGCGACCCTGGGAACGACTTCGGACTTCGCCGGGACCATCCTGGCTCAAGCCTCGATCTCGCTCAATACCGGCGCATCGCTGAATGGCCGGGCCCTGGCGCGGGATGGCGCCGTGACGATGCAGTCCAATGCTGTCACCCCGTGATCGGATAATCGTTCGAGTCGGCCTGGCGCTCGCGGCGTGCCTGACGGCGTGCGTCGCGACGCCGGCGCTGGCCGGGGAGCGTGCCGGGGTCACCCTCCCCGACCAGGCGACCGTCGAGGGGAGGACGCTGGCCCTCAACGGCATGGGATTGCGCAAGGCGACCTGGCTCAGGGTCAAGGTTTACGTCGCCGGGCTCTACCTCGAGGAGAAATCGACGGACGCCGACGCCATCCTCAGCCCCGAGCGGACGAAACGGGTCGTCCTGGTCTTCGTCCGCGCGGTCGGCCGCGATGACCTGCTCGATGCCTGGGGCGAAAGCTTCCAGGAGAACGAGGACGGGGACCTCGCAGCCATGCAGGCCTCCATCGCCACCTTCCACGGCCTCATGCCGGACAGGGTCGCGAAGGGGGAGACGTTCACCTTCACCTACGTGCCTGGAACCGGCGTTCTCGTCGCCGTCAGGGACGAGACCCGGGGAACGGTTCCGGGTGCCGCATTCGCCCGCTCCCTGTTCGCTACGTGGCTCGGCAAGAAAACGCCGAGCCCCGCCCTCAAGGCGGGCCTCCTCGGCCTTCGCTGAAGACGCGACCACTCACAGGGGCACCGGTTTCAACCCCGCCGCCTCGACCGCGTCGAGGAGGCGTGGCAGGACCTCCAGGAGGACCGGCCCCCCCGAGGCCCCTCGCGCGCTCGATCCGTCGTGAAGGAGGAGGATGTCGCCGGGGGCGAGCCCGCGGACGAGCCGCGCCAGGACACGGCCGGCGTCGCCGGTCACCGTGTCGAAGCCGCGTCGCGTCCAGGCCGCCAGGTCGAGCCCCGCCCGCGCCAGCGCCGGCTCGAGCAGGGGGCTCCTGATCCCCGCGGGGGCGCGGAACAGGCGCGGCGCGCGGCCGGTCGCCGTGGCGATCGCCTCCTGGGCGCGATCGATCTCGTCGCGCAGCATCGCCGGCGTGAGGAACCAGAAGGCGTTGCGATGCCGGTGGGAGTGGTTTTCGACGAGGTGGCCGCGTCGCGCGATCTCTGCGGCAACGTCCTGGTGTGCTTCGACGCGCCGTCCGATGCAGAAGAACGTCGAGCGCGCCCCGCGGGCGTCGAGCATGTCGAGAACCCGGGGGGTAATCGCCGGATCCGGCCCGTCGTCGAACGTGAGCGCGATCTCCCGCCTCGCCCGGGCGGCGGGAGGCAGGCGGACCAGGGTCGGCCCCAGAAGCGTGCCGCGCGGCCACAGCCCCGCCGACACGACCGCCAGGTGGTCGGCCATGAGTGTTCCGACCACGAGCGGCCAGGCCCGGGGCGCGAGGGCCACGGCCGCAATTCCGCCCGCATGGAGGCCTAGCGAGACGCGGACGAGCGCGGAGGGCCTCCACGCGCGCTTGCGATTCGTACTATAATTTTTCACGTTTCCCGGCATCGGAGTCCGAGGTTAACGAGAATCGCCCGGCGGGGTCAAGAGATGTCGGACACTCCCTCCCGTCCCATCGTCGTCACGGGTCTCGGCGCGGTCAGCCCCTTCGGCATTGGGCTGGACTCCTTGTGGGTCGGCCTGCGCGCGGGCCGGGCGGCCATCGGGCCGTTCGACCGCTTCGACCACTCCGGCCATCGAACCCACGTCGCGGCCCAGGTCGACACGGCGGCAGAGCTCGAGCGGCCCCACGGAAAAAGGTGCCGGCTCTCTCTCGCCGACCGGTTCGCCGTGGCCGCCGCCCGGGAGGCGGTGGCGCACGCCGCGATCGATGCCGGCCCTGGCGGCG
>DATNEZ010000129.1:0-4016 GCA_035606645.1 Binatia bacterium | reverse complement strand
GGGCCCCTTCGCCGTCCCCTTCATGAAGGACGCGGTCCGGTCGTACGGGACCGGCAGGATCACGATGCGCGCGCGCTCGAGCGCCGAATGCTCCGCCTCGAGGCCGCCGTAGTTCAGGGGGAGTTCGGGATGGAGGGGCATGGCGTCAGGGAATGAGGACGGCCGCCCCGACGACCGTGGTCCAGCGCCCCCTCTTGTCGCCTACCGCCGACTGGGTGACGCTCATGGTGCGGTAGATCTCGCCGCTGATCTTCCAGATCTCCTTGCGCTCGTCGTACGACGTGTCGGGATCGAACTCGACGCCGCGCACGGTCGCGAGCATCTGGGCCGCCAGGTCCTCGGCGTAGTCGCCGGCCGCCGACTCGGTCTGGCCGAAGGAGTGGTGCTCGCTCAGGTAGCCGTGCCCGCCGCGCTTCCCCGGGATGGCGATGCCGATCGAGGCGGCGATCAGCCGGTGCGCCTCGTTGGTTTCGGACTGGCTCATGACGCAGAAGGTGACCTCGCCGGCCCTCAGGTACTTGAGACCCTGGCTCTTCGAGATGATCTTGCACCCGGGAGGGAAGATGCTGCTGACGCGCACCAGGTTGAAGTGCGCGATCCCGGCGTCGCGCAGCGCCATCTCGAAGGAGTTGAGCTTCTCACGGTGCCGGCCGACTCCCTTGGTCAGGAATATCTTTTTCGACACAAACATCGCGACCCTCGCGCTGACGTGCGGTTGGTTGTTGGCGAACCGCGATGTTTATAACACAAAGACGACGTGGCTGATCAACGGATTAGCCCGGAGCGCGTGGTGGCGCGTGGTTACCTGCGCCGGTGAGGCTGCTCGAGGACCTGCCGGACGGCCTGGCGGATGGCGTCGTAGGCGATCCGCTCCGCGCCTGGCGCGGGGGACCGACCGTCGGCGTCGGAGACCTGCGCGACGTCGCCGGTCACCAGGAGGACCCCTTTCCCCCGACCCGCCGCCGAGGTCAGCCCGGCCTTGCTCACGGGGCGCAGGAAGACGACGTACTCCCGGCCAGGCTCGAAGACCGTCAGGCCGGCGATCTGCCCGAGGTCGCCTACCGGACGGAAGGGCGTCCCCGCCTGCCGGAACGACAGGGTGCCCGGGCCGTTTCCCTTGAGGTACTCGCTCACCTCGAAGTAGTAGGCCGTTGCGTCGAGCGGTCGCCCCTTGAAGTCCACCTTCTCGGTCTGGGCGGCGACACACCGTCCCCGGAAGATCCGCTCGGACCCGCGGGTCAGCTCGGCGATCGAGAAGGTGGCGCCGAGCAGCAGGGGAGCCATCGCCAGGAGGACCGCGCCGCAGGCGGCCCTCCGGCCCGGCAGGGGGAGTGAGGCCATGAATCATTTATGGGGCCCGGTCGGGCCGCTGTCAAATGGCCGCGACCACGGCTCCCACACGAGCCTCCCGCCCACGCGGCGGCCGCTTGACAGGCCGGCGGGCTGCGGGCTAGGGTCGGGGCCTCGGAGGATCCGCCCATGACCGCTTCCCAAGAGACCTACGAAGGCTCCTGCCAGTGCGGCCGCGTCCGCTACAAGGTGCGGGGCCCGATCGCCGTCCTGGCCAACTGCCACTGCACCGACTGCCGAAAGAACAGCGGCGCCGCCTTCGTGACCTGGGCGGAGTTCCCGCGCAGCGCCTTCACGTTCGTGAAAGGGGAGGACCAGCTGCAGACCCACAAGGCCGAGTCGGGCACGCAGCGCCAGTTCTGCCGAACCTGTGGCTCGAGCCTCATCTGCTTCGTGGAAGGGGACGGGCTGATCGAGGTGACCGCCGCCACCTTCGACACGCCGCTCAAGGAGCGCCCCACGTACCACATCTACGTGCGCAGCAAGGTCCCCTGGTTCGACATCCAGGACGGCAAGCCGCAGCACCAGACGACGAGCCGGCCGCAGGACTGAGACAGCGTCCGCCCGCTACTTCTTCGCGTACTTGACGCCGCAGCCGAACGCCTTGGTCTCGGCGACCTTGACCGGCTGGCCGGAGACGACCGCCGCGAGCGCCGCGGAGAAGTCGCGGTCCTTGATCTTGCCTTCCTCGAGCGAATCGTCGACCCGGCCGCGATAGACCAGCTTCCCCTTCGCGTCGAGCAGGAAGACGTGCGGGGTGACCCTGGCGCCGTAGGCCTGGGCGATCTCCTGCGTCTCGTCGAACAGGTACGGGTAGGGGAGCTCCTTGTCCTTGGCGCGCTTCACCATGGACTCGAAGCCGTCGCCCGGAACGATCTTCGGATCGTTCGAGTTGATCGCCACGAAGCCGACCCCCTTCGCCTGGTAGTCCTTCGCCAGGGCGATGAGGCGGTTCTCGTACCCCTTGGCGTACGGGCACTCGTTGCAGGTGAAGATGACCGCGGTCCCCTTCTCGCCGGCGACGCTCTCGAGCGAGTGGGTCTTGCCGTCGGTCCCCTTCAGCGTGAAGGCGGCCCCCTGGGCGCCGATGGCGAGCTCTTCGGCGGCGCGGGCCTGTGGCACGGCGCACAGCACGGCGACGACTGCGAACACGGCGGCGATCAGGACGCGACGACTCGGCATGGAGCCTCCTCTGGACGTTTGAGTTCCCTGGCAGGGAAGATCGATTCTACTACAGGCGCGCGCGGCGGAGCCGCAGGGCGTTGGTGATCACCATGAGCGAGCTGAGGCTCATCGCCGCGCCGGCGATCATCGGGCTCAGGAGCACGCCGAACGCGGGATACAGCGCCCCGGCGGCGACCGGCACCCCCAGGGCGTTGTAGACGAACGCCAAGAACAGGTTCTGACGGATGTTGCGCATCGCCGCCCGGCTGAGCCGCCGGGCTCGGAGAATGCCGCGCAGGTCTCCGCGCACGAGGACGATCGCGGCGCTTTCGATCGCCACGTCCGTGCCGGTTCCCATGGCGATCCCGACGTCGGCCTTCGCCAGCGCGGGGGCATCGTTGACGCCGTCTCCCGCCATGGCCACGACGCGGCCTTCCGACTGGAGCGCCCGCACGACCTCGGCCTTGCGGTCGGGAGCCACCTCCGCACGGACGTCGTCGATCCCCAGCCGGCGCGCCACCGAATCGGCGGTCGCGCGGCTGTCCCCCGTGACCATCAGGATGCGCAGGCCGTCCCCGCGCAGCTCGCGGATCGCCTCAGCCGTCGAGGACCGGATCGGGTCGGAGACCCCGAGGAGGCCGCAGGCCCGGCGGTCCCGAACGAGGAACACGACCGTCTTCCCCTCGAGACGAAGCTCTTCGGCGCGTCGGTTGAGCTCGGGGGGAGCGGCTGCCCCCTCCCGCTCCAGCATCGAGAGGTTCCCCAGGGCCACGCGCCGGCCGCCGACCGTGCCGCCGACCCCCGAGCCGGTCCGCGACTCGAAGTCGGAGACGGCGGCGGGCCGGATCCCCCGCTCGCGGGCGCCCGCGACGATCGCCGCGGCCAGCGGATGCTCGCTGCCGGCCTCGAGCGTGGCCGCGAGCGCCAGGACATCGTCCTCCGGGATGCCCGGCGCGGCGACGACGGCCGTGAGGCGCGGCTTGCCTTGGGTGAGGGTGCCGGTCTTGTCGACGACCAGCGTGTCCGCGCGCTCCAGGCGCTCCAGCGCGGCGGCGTTGCGGACCAGCACCCCTGCGGTGGCGCCGCGCCCGGTCGCCACCATGATCGAGATGGGGGTGGCCAGCCCGAGGGCGCACGGGCAGGCGATGATCAGGACCGCCACCGCCGCGACGACGGCATGCGCCAGGCGCGGCTCGGGTCCCAGGAGAAGCCAGGCGACGAAGGCGACGACGGCGACCGCCATCACGGCCGGCACGAACCACGACGACACGATGTCCGCCAGGGCCTGGATCGGGGCGCGGCTGCGCTGCGCCTCGCTCACCATCCGCACGATGTGCGCCAGGAGAGTGTCGGCGCCGACCCGCTCGGCCCGCATCACCAGGCTGCCGGTCCCGTTGACCGTCCCGCCGATCAGAGGGTCCCGCGGTTCCTTCTCGACCGGAATCGGCTCGCCGGTCAGCATCGACTCGTCGACGGCGCTCCGGCCCTCGAGGACGATCCCG
>DATNEZ010000121.1:0-5901 GCA_035606645.1 Binatia bacterium | reverse complement strand
CCTGCTGTGCGACGGAGAACAAATCGGCCGTTGGGACAATACCACCCACCTGTCCCACAACCTCCCCGCCGGCCAGGGCGGCGTCTTTCGCGTAGAGGCCACGATCCCCTTCAAAGGCCGCCCGCGCGGCTGGATTTACAGCAACCCCCTCTACATCCGGCCGCCCCGCGGCTAAATTGACTTGGCTTTCTCCCTTCACCTGGGGCCCTCTTTTGGCCCCAGGGGAAGCGACGCGAATGGGGGCCTTCCCGGCCGTTTTCTACTGCAAAACAAGCCAAAACTGGCTATTGGTCACCCGCCGATTGCATGATAGAATAAGTGTTCGAGGCGCTTCCTCCGCACACGCGAGGTGACCCATGCCCCCTTTTCAACTTCATTCCGACTTCCAACCCACCGGCGACCAACCCGACGCCATCGCGCAGCTCATTAAGGGCCTGCAGCGCGGCGACAAGCACCAGGTCCTGCTCGGCGCCACCGGCACCGGCAAGACCTTCACGATCGCCAACGTCGTCGAGCGGGTGAACCGGCCGACGCTGGTGATGTGTCACAACAAGACGCTCGCGGCGCAGCTCTACGGGGAGTTCAAGGAGCTCTTCCCCGAGAACGCGATCGAATACTTCGTCAGCTACTACGACTACTACCAGCCGGAAGCCTACGTGCCCTCGACGGACACGTACATCGAGAAAGACTCGCTCATCAACGACGAGATCGATCGGATGCGGCACTCGGCGACGCGGTCCCTGTTCGAGCGCCGCGACGTCGTCATCGTCGCCTCGGTGTCCTGCATCTACGGCCTCGGGTCGCCGGAGGCGTACCACGGCATGATGCTGCTGCTCGAGCCGGGGATGGAGATCGACCGGGACGCGATGCTGCGCAAGCTGGTCGAGATCCAGTACGAGCGGACGACGTTCGACCTGGAGCGCGGCAAGTTCCGGGTGCGCGGGGACGTCGTGGAGATCTTCCCGTCCTACGACGACGTCGCCGTGCGGGTCGAGATGTTCGGCGACGCTATCGAGTCGATCGCGGTGATCGATCCGCTGCGCGGGACGGTCATCAAGAAGCTGCAGCGCATCCCGGTCTACCCGAACTCGCACTACGTCACGCCGCGCGATCGCCTGCTGCTTGCGGTCGACAACATCAAGATCGAGCTGCAGGACAGGCTCGCCGAGCTCGAGAAGGGGGGAAAGCTCCTCGAGGCGCAGCGCCTGCACCAGCGCACCATGTTCGACCTGGAGATGATCAAGGAGGTCGGCTACTGCACCGGGATCGAGAACTACTCGCGCCACCTGACCGGGCGGAAGCCGGGGGAGGCGCCGCCGAACCTGCTGGACTACCTCCCCAAGGATCACCTGATGATCCTCGACGAGAGCCACGTCACCGTGCCGCAGCTGGGGGGGATGTACTGGGGGGACCGGTCCCGCAAGGAGACGCTGGTCGAATACGGCTTCCGCCTCCCCTCGGCGCTCGACAACCGGCCGCTGCGCTTCGAGGAGTTCGAGGAGCGGGTCGGGCAGCGGGTCTACGTCTCGGCGACCCCCGGGCCATACGAGCTCGAAAAGGCGAAAGGGGAGGTGGTCGAGCAGATCATCCGGCCGACCGGCCTGATCGACCCGGAGATCGAGGTGCGGCCGGTCGGCAGGCAGGTGGACGACCTGCTGCACGAGGTGCGCCAGCGCGTCGCGGGGGGGGACCGGGTCCTGGTGACCACCCTGACGAAGCGCATGGCCGAGGAGCTGACCCGCTATTACGCCGATCTCGGCGTCCGGGTCGAGTACCTGCATTCGGACATCGACACCCTGCAGCGGGTCCATATTCTCAGAAATCTGCGCAAGGGGGACTTCGACGTCCTCGTCGGCGTGAACCTCCTGCGCGAGGGGCTCGACCTGCCCGAGGTGTCGCTCGTCGCCATCCTGGACGCAGACAAGGAGGGGTTTCTGCGGTCGGCCGGCTCGCTCATCCAGACCTGCGGCCGCGCCGCGCGGAACGTCAGGGGGAAGGTCCTGATGTACGCCGACGTCATCACCCGGTCGATGCGCATCGCCATCGACGAGACCAACCGGCGCCGCGCCCTGCAGACGGAGTACAACCGGGCCAACGGCATCACCCCGGAGTCGATCATCAAGGCCATCGACGAGGTGCTCGGCAGCGTCTACGAGGCCGATTACTTCAAGGTCCCGCTCAAGGAGGAAAAGGGGGACGAGACCGCGAGGCGGCCAGAGGAGATCGAGAAGGAGAGCGCGGGCCTGCAGGCCGAGATGCGGCTCGCCGCCGACAAGATGCGCTTCGAGGAGGCCGCCGCGCTGCGCGACCGCGTCCGGTACCTGAAGAAGATCCTCGTGGTGGCCAGCGCCTGAGAGGGAGGAGCCCCGCAGCGTGGATCCGCAAGCCCCCGCCCGCCAGAAGCTGGACGACCTGCCTGACAGCCCGGGGGTCTACCTGTACCGCGACCGGCGCGGCAGGGTGGTCTACGTCGGCAAGGCGCGCTCGCTCAGGAGCCGCGTCCGCTCCTACTTCCAGGCCGCCTCGTCCGGGCAGGCGCCGAAAACCGACGCGCTCCTCGACGACATCCACGACCTGGAGTACATCGTCACGCGCACCGAGGTCGAGGCGCTGATCCTCGAGAACAACCTCATCAAGAAGGAGCGCCCGCGCTACAACATCAGGCTGCGGGACGACAAGAACTTTCCCTATCTCAAGATGACCACGGCCGAGCGCTTCCCGCGGGTCGTCCTGGTGCGCCGGGCGCGCCTGGACGGCAACGCCTATTTCGGGCCGTACGTCCCGGCCTCGACGGCGCGGCGCTCGATCCAGATGGTCGCCCGTCACTTCAAGGTCGCCACCTGCTACCTGGAGGACATGGACGGGACGCGTCCCCGCCCGTGCCTGCTCTACCAGCTGAACCAGTGCCTGGGTCCGTGCGCGGGGCTGGTGAAGGACGACGAGTACCGCCAGGCCGTGCAGGACGCCCGCCTCTTCCTGGAGGGCCGGAACCGCGATCTGCTGAAGAGCCTGAAAGAGAGGATGCTCGCGGCATCCACGGACGAGAACTTCGAAGCGGCCGCGCACTACCGCGACCTGGCGAAGAGCCTCGCGACCTCGTCCGAGAAGCAGCGGATCGCCTCGGTCGGTCTCGAGGAGGAGGACTACGTCGCCTACCACCGCGAGAACGACCTGGCGTCGGTGCAGATCTTCCAGATGCGGGAGGGGCAGGTGCAGGCGCGCCGCGAGTTCTCCTTCGAGGGAATCCGGGAGGACGACGCCGAGTTCCTGGCCACGTGCCTGGCGAGGTATTTCGAGAGCGTGGACTACATCCCGAAGACCATCTGCGTGCCGATCGAGCCGGCGTCCGCCGAGGTCCTGCAGGACTGGCTCACGCAGCGGAAGGGGTCGAAGGTGTCCATCCTGGCGGCGCAGCGCGGCCCGCGGCGGCGCCTGCTCGAGACGGCGGCGCGCAACGCGAAGATCTCCTTCGAGGCGATGTTCCGGGCGCCGCACACCTACGGCGTCGAGATCCTCGAGGGGCTCCAGGAGGCGCTCGGCCTCGACGAGCCGCCCCACCGCATCGAGTGCTTCGACATCTCGCACGTCCAGGGGAGCGACCAGGTGGCCTCGCTCGTGGTCTGGGAGGCCGGACGGCCGAAGCGTTCGGACTTTCGCCGCTTCAGGGTGAAGACCGTGGAGGGAAGCGACGACTTTGCCGCCATGGCCGAGGTGGTCGGGCGGCGCTACGCCCGGCTGCTGCAGGAAGGGAAGGACCTGCCCGACCTGGTCCTGATCGACGGCGGCAAGGGGCAGCTCTCCTCGGCGGCGGCGGTCCTCGAGCGTCTCGGGGTCGGGCATCTTCAAGTTGCATCGATCGCCAAGCGTGAAGAGGAGATCTTCCTCGACGGCCGGAGCGATTCGGTCCGTCTGCCGCACGACCCGCCGATCCTGCATCTCGTCCAGCGGATCCGGGACGAGGCCCACCGATTCGCCGTCACCTACCACCGCAAGGTGCGCTCCAGGCGGACCCTGTCGACCGAGCTGACCGGCATCGAAGGGGTCGGACCGAAGCGCGCGCGGTTGCTCCTGCGCCGCTTCGGGTCGGTGCAGGGGGTGCGGGAGGCGCCCGTGGAATCGGTCGCCGAGGCCGTGGGCAGGGGACTGGCCGAAAAGATCAAGGCCGGCCTCACATAGTGGTGCGAAGGTTGTAGGTCTTCGCGGTAGGAGCAGGGAATGGATCGGGTGGTTCGAACTCTGCTACGGGGAGGAGCGACGGCTTTCTGGACGGTCCTCGGATGTCAGTTGGCGTGGACGAGTCGATGGCGGGTGTTGGAGGGGAGCACGGGAGTAATCCAGTCTCGTCGGTAGAGGTCGCGCCATTCCCGGGGGAGGTGTTCGCGGGCTGGGAACAGGCGTCGGGCCAGGGTGCGGCGCCAGGTCCAGGGCTCGGTGGCCAGGCCGAGGCGCATGGCCGGGGTGTCGGGGTCGGGGCGCCGCTCGGAGCGTCCCTTCACGAAGCTTCTCCAGACGACGGTCAGGAAGAGGCGCTCCATGAGCGCGTTGAGGCGCCTGCCGAAGGCGATGGTCTCGCGGCGATGGTGGGCCACGGTGTGGCGGATGAGGCCGTGCAGGGCATCGACCGGGAACATCGCCCGGTCGCGGGCGCGGGCCTCGGGGGAGCGTGGCGATCCTTTCGGGCCGCGACGGGGGTTGGGGAAGCGCTGCAGCCGAACCCGGCCGGCATGCTCGCGACGTTGCGCGGCGTGGTCGTAAGCGTGGTGGCCGTCGCCCGCGAGCTCGAGGCTCCGGCCCCTGGGGCAGAGCGACAGGAGCAGCTGGACGGTGCGGGCGCTCGAGCCCTCGTAGCCTCCGCGGCGGAGTCGCGCGGGCCGGCGCGCCCGGCGCGACTCCTGCTCGGCTGAGCGCCGGCCGGTGCGCGCATGCGGGGCCGGGTCCAGCCCGTAGACGAACCACGAGTCCTGGCCCACCGGCGTCGCGATGCCGAACGGCAGGTCCTGGGTGAACTCGAAGGTCTCGAAGTGGTCGAGGACGACCGGCTCGGTGAGCCTGCCCCGGAGGTGCTCGAGAGCCCGGGCCATGAGCAGCAGCGCGTGCCGGCCCAGCCGGGCGCTCAGGCGGGTGACGGTGGACGGCGCGCAGCCGAGGTTCCTGGCCAGCTGCCGATGCGCCGAGCCGGCCTGAAGGCCCGCTGCCACCGGGATGACCAGCTCGGGACGCTTCAAGTAATAGGACAACCCGAAGCTCTGCTTCGAAAAAGTGCGACGGCAGATGGGGCAACGGAACCGCGGCACGGTGCGTCGTCCGGTACGAAAGGTCCCGTGACGCACGAACCGATACCCGGGACCGCTCCGTCGATGGTCGCGGCACTCCGGCCATGGGCAGAAGGCCGGCGCGAAGTGTTGCAGACGCTCGACGGGGGTCCTGGGCCAGTACACGCACCCCCGAAGATCAAATCTCGTGCCCACGGGACAAAGTGCGCAACCGGGCGATCAGAAGGACTTATGCTTCCGAGCCCGCCAACCCAGCGACCGGCTCCGGCCACCCATCGAACACACCGTCCACCCACAATCGCAACAAGCTTCGCACCACTATGCAAGGCGGGCGGCAGGGGGCTCAGGAGGCGGAGATCGGGACGGTCCGCGTCCCGGGGGGGAGCTCGGGCGCCGGGACGGTGGTGATCGGCGAGCGGCCGTCGCCGGCGCTCCACCTCCCGGTCCGTGCGTCCCTGCGGATGAGGATGGCGCGAACGGGCGTGTCGAGCGCCCCGAGGCTGCGGAACATCCCCCAGCGGGACGCGGCGTCCGGAGGCACGGTCGGACTGATTTCGATCGGCTCGCGCTGGCCCGACTGCCGGCCCGAGCGGCAGAAGGCGACGAGGACGCTCCTCGGGTCGGGCCC
>DATNEZ010000083.1:0-4948 GCA_035606645.1 Binatia bacterium | reverse complement strand
GTCAGGTCGCGCAGCCCGCGCTTCAGGGGGTCGCGCGACAGCCGCGCCAGCGTCAGGGGGCCGGTGACGATCGCCTTCACCGGGCGCGGCGCCGCCGCCCCCGCCGCGAAGCGGTAGGCGTCCACCAGGAACGGCCTCTCGCGGCCGATCGGGCCGATCGCCGCCGGCTGCCTGTAGTACGTATTGGTGTCGAAATAGCGGAGCAGGCCTTCGATCCGGAACCCGGCCAGGCCGCGCGCCACGTGCGACACCGCGTCGTGCCAGCGGATCTGACCGTCGGAGATCACGTCCAGGCCGGCCGCCGCCTGGTCGGCGATTGCCCGGCGGGTCATCTCGTCCTCGGCCGCCGCCAGCTCCGCCGGCGGGATCTCGCCGCGATCGAGGCCCTGGATCGCCCGGCGCAGGACCTGCTCCTCCGGGCGATCGCCGATGCGCGGATAGTTGCTGTGCAGCGCCGCGAGGATCACGCCTGCCTCCCTGACGATCCACAAGAATAGGACCTCGAAGATGCGGGCGCAAGGGCTCTCTTCGTAGCCGTCCCGGCAAGTGTGCTACCCTCTGGGCGGGAGGAGCGCGCGGCAGGGTGGACCGCGTCGGGGCGAGGGAGCCCGGTGGTGAAGCAGGTCCTGTGGAGTGAACCGATCGAGTCCCGGGTCGACGGCGGGAGGCCCCACTTCCTCGCCAGGGCCAGCCTGAAGGCCCTTTCCGCCGGCAAGGCCTCCGTCCTCCTGGATGTGGCGGCCACCGACCGTCCCGACCTCATCGTCCTGTCCGACGACGGCCTCGAGGCCCCGGCGGTCGAAATCTGCCGGTGGCTGAGGGCCGACGAACGAACCCGCGACATTCCCATCCTGGCGCTCGCCGGCAACCCCGCGCAGGCCGAGGCCCTCTGGCAGGCCGGCTGCAGCGAGGTGCTCCAGGCTTCGATCTCCCCCGAGGCGCTGCAGGAGGCGATCGCGGGAATCCTCGGCATGCGCCTTCGCAAGTTCCCGCGCTATCCGGTGGTCCTGCCGGTGGCGAGAGGGCGGTTCATCCGCGAGTTCCTGGGGTACTCGAACGCGGTCAGCGAAGGGGGGATGGGGTTCGACACGCTCAGCCGCATCCGGGGGGGCGAGCAGCTGGCGCTCCTGATCTACCGGAACACGGAGGAGAAGCCGATCGCCGCCACGGGCCGCGTCGCGTCCGTGCGGGCGAACATCGACACCGGGATCGGCTACGCCGTGGGGATCGAGTTCATGAAGCTGGCCGAGCCGGACCGCGGCCGGCTCCTCGAGCTGTTCCCGAACGACCCGAGCGTCGTGTGGGGCGGCGAGCTGGACGGCGCGCCCCCCCGCGATCGTCCTCCCAAGGGGCCGGGCGTCCCCGGGGCCTGAGAGTCCCCGTCAGCGCCTCGCGAACATCGTCTCCGCCGTCCCTTCCAGGATGGCCCGTTGCGTCTCGGGCGGAAGATTGAGGGCCCGGAACTCCTCCAGGTTGCGGCGCGGGCTCTCCACGCCGGGGCTCGGCCAGTCCGTTCCGAACAGGGTCTTGTGGGCGACCTCCGCGATGCGCGGAAAATAGCGCAGGAGGAGGCGCGGCGGGATGCCGGAGATGTCCATGTGCAGGTTGGCGTGCCGCCGCAGCAGAAAGAAGCAGGTCTCCATCCAGAGCGGCCGGCCGCCGTGCGCCATGATGATCTTGAGGTCGGGGAAGTCGACCGCGACGTCGTCCAGCGCCATCGGGTCCCCGTACTTGTTGCGCGCCTCGGGGAAGATCGAGGTCCCGGTGTGGACCATCAGCGGGATGTCGAGTCTCTGGGCCCGCTCGTAGAGCTCGGCGAGCCGTGGGAGGCGGCCGCCGTCCCTGTAGTCATTGAGGAAGAAATGCTGGTGCGGCGGGTGCAGCTTGAGCACGCGCACGCCGTGTGTCTCGACGATGCGCTGAAGCGATCCGGCGGGATCGGGATCGAGCCGCGGGTGGACGCCGCCGACCGCCACCAGGCGATCCTCGTGCCCGCGGCAGAACCCCCCGACGAACTCGTTGATCGCGTCGGTGAAGCCCATCACGTCGGGGCTGACGTAGTTGACCAGGACGGCGCGGTCGATCCCCTGCCCGTCCAGGAACTTCAGGAAGGCCGCCGGGTCCTCGAACAGCCGATGGATCTCCTCGAGGTCGCGACGCCCGGCGCTGATCCGCTTCAGGGCGTCCGGCCTGAACTGCCGCGAGGGCTGGACGTGGAGGTGGGCGTCGGTGATCATCGGATCGGAAGCTCCGCGTGCCTTTCAGCGTCCCTTGAACTTCGGCCGCCGCCCCTCGAGGAAGGCGGTCATCCCCTCGCGCTTGTCCGCGGACTCGAAGAGGATCGCCTGCGCCAGGCGCTCGGCGGCGTGCCCCGCGTCCGGGCCGTGGAACGCCGCCTGCAGGGCGAGCTTCGCGGCGCGTACCGCCATGGGCCCCTTGCGCGCGATGAGCGCCGCGGTCGAGCGCGCCTCGTCGAGGAGCCGGTCGCCGGGCACGACGCGGTTCACCAGGCCGATGCCGAGGGCCTCGTGGGCGTCGAGGATCCGGCCCGTCAGGATCATCTCCTGCGCCCGTCCGGATCCGATCAGCCTGGGGAGCCGGTAGGTCGCGCCGGCGGCCGGAATGATCCCCAGGCCGACCTCCGGCTGGCCGAACCGGGCCGACTCGGAGGCGATGCGCAGGTCGCAGGCGATCGCCAGCTCGCAGCCGCCCCCGAGCGCGTAGCCGTTCACCGCGGCGATGGTCGGCAGGGGAAACCTCTCGATCTCGAGGAACAGGGTCGAGTTGATGCCGCGCAGGGCGTCGGCGGCGACGCGCTGGCGCAGCTCGCGGATGTCGGCCCCCGAAGCGAACACCGCCGGGCCCGCGCCCGTGAGGATCAGCGCCCGCGCGTTCGTGTCGCGCGCCACCAGGCCCAGCGCCGCGCGCATCTCGTCCACGACTTCCTGGCTGATGGCGTTCCGGGCCTTTGGCCTGTCGATCGTGACGACCGCGACTCCGTCGCGCGTCTCGAGCCTTATGGCGCGGAAGCGCGGCGCGCCGGCGGCCTTGCCGCCCCGGGCCGGACGCCTGGGCGTGCGGGCGCTTTGCTTTGTCATGGCACCAGCACGATCTTGCCGAACACGGATCGTTCGGCCATGGCGCGGTGCCCCTCGGCGACGCGCTCCAGGGGGAGGACGCGATCGATCACCGGCTTGAGACGGCGCTCGCCGATCAATCGGGCTATCCGCGCGAGCTCGGCGCGGCCTCCCATGGTCGAGCCGAGGATCGAAAGCCCCTTGGAGAACACGTAGCGCAGATCGGTCGCCGCCTGGTATCCGGACGTGGCGCCGCACGTGACGAGCCGGCCGCCCCGGGCCAGCGACTTCAGGCTCTTCTCCCAGGTGTCCTGGCCGACGCTCTCCACCACGACATCCACGCCGCGCCTGCCGGTGAGCCGGCGCACCTCCTCGAGAAAATCGGAGGTGCGGTAGTTGATGGCCGCGTCCGCCCCCAGGTCGCGCAGGCGCGCCGCCTTCTCGTCGGACGAGACGGTGGCGAAGACGCGCGCCCCGTGCAGCCGGGCAATCTGGATGGCGGCGGTGCCGACGCCGCTCCCGCCGGCGTGCACCAGGACGTCCTCGCCCACGCGCACCCGGGCCCGATCGACCAGCATGTGCCAGGCGGTCAGGTACACGAGCGCGAACGCGCCCCCGTCCTCGAACGACACGCCTTCGGGCAGGGGCAGGAGGTTCCCGGCGGGGAGGGCGGCGTACTCCGCCTGCGTCCCGCTTCGATGCTCGCCGAAGATGCCGTAGTCCTTGCACAGGGCGTCCCGGCCGGCGTAGCACTCGGGACAGCGGCCGCAGGAATAGCCGGGGGATACGAACACGCGGTCGCCCGGGCGCAGGCCGGAGACCCCCGGGCCGACCTCGTCGACGACGCCGGAGGCGTCCGATCCCGGCACCATCGGCAGGGGAACTGTGACCCCCGGCATGCCGCGCCGCACCCAGGTGTCGAGGTGGTTCATGCCGGCCGCCTTCACCTTGATCACCGCGTGCCCCGCCTCCGCCTTCGGCCTGGGCAGATCGGCGACCTCGAGCGCCTCGATCCCCCCGTGCCTGCGGATCAGGACCGCCTTCATCAGAGCTCCTAGATCCCCTTGAACCTGGGGGGGCGCTTCTCCAGGTAGGCGTCCAGTCCTTCCCGCGCGTCCTCCGACTCGAACAGCTGCTGCTGCAGCTCGCGCTCGAGGGCCAGGGACTCGAGGAAGGGCATAGAGGCGCCGGACACGACGCTGCGCTTGATGAGGCCGACCGCCTTCGCGGCCTTCCCCGGCGGGCAGAACTGCCGCGCGTAGGTCAGGACCGAGTCCCACCAGTTCTCCGGCTCGAACACGTGCGTGACCAGCCCCTGGGAGGCCGCCTCGTCGAACGTCATGGTGCGGCCGGTCGCCATCATCTCGATCGCCCGCGCCTGGCCGATCAGGCGGGCGAGGCGCTGCGTGCCGCCCGTTCCGGGCAGGACACCGAGGGCCACCTCCGGCAGGCCGATCTTGCCGCCGCCCCTGCGGGCGACGCGCAGGTCGGCCGCGAGGGCGATCTCGAATCCTCCGCCGACGGTGTGGCCGTTCAGCGCGGCGATCACCAGCTTGGGCGTCTGCTCCAGGCGGTTCAGCGTCTCGTTGGCGTGCAGGCAGAAGGAGTACTTGAATCGCGGCGTCACGCTCTTCAGCATCCGGATGTCGGCGCCGGCGGAGAAAAACTTGTCGCCCGCGCCGCGCAGGACGATGACATGCACGGAGTCGTTCATGCGGGCGGCCAGGATGGCGGCGTCGAGCTGCTGCATCATCTCGTAGCTGTAGGTATTGGCGGGGGGCGCGTCGAGCTCGAGGACCATGATGCCGTCCTCGATCCGGCAGGAAACCAGGGTCTCGGCCATGTCAGGACAGGTCGACCCAGACGGACTT
>DATNEZ010000575.1:0-2163 GCA_035606645.1 Binatia bacterium | reverse complement strand
GATGATGCGCATCGACGGAGCCGGCGGGTAGATCCACTCCTTCTGCGCGATGTACTCCTTGAGGATGTCGTTCTGCACCGTCCCCTCGAGCACCTCGAGGGGGACCCCCTGCTTCTCCGCCACGGCCAGGTACATGGCGAGGATCACGGCCGCCGGCGCGTTGATGGTCATCGACGTGGAGACCTTGTCGAGGGGAATCCCCTTGAACAGCGCCTCCATGTCGGCCAGCGTGTCGATCGCCACCCCCTCGCGGCCCACTTCCCCGTCCGCCAGCGCGTCGTCGGAGTCGCGCCCCATGAGCGTCGGCAGGTCGAAGGCCACCGACAGGCCGGTCTGGCCGTGCTCGAGCAGGTAGTGGAAGCGCCGGTTGGTGTCCTCGGCCGTGCCGAATCCGGCGAACTGGCGCATGGTCCACAGGCGGCCGCGGTACAGGGTGGGCTGCACGCCGCGCGTGAACGGGGGCTCCCCCGGGAAGCCCAGGCGCGTCGCGGCGTCCCAGTCCTTCAGGTCCTCCGGCGTGTAGAGCCGCTCGATCGGCAGGCTGGAGACGGTGGTGAACTCCTTCCGTCGCTCCGCCTTCCCGTCGAGGGCGCGGCGCAGCGTGCTCTCCTCCCAGTCGCGCCGGGTGCGCGAGCCCTGCGCGGCCGTCCGGGTGGCGTGTTTCGGCTTCATCTCAGTCCTCTCTCAGGATCTCTTTCGAGATCACCAGGCGCTGGACCTCCGAGGTCCCCTCGTAGATCTCGGTGATCTTGGCGTCGCGGAACAGGCGCTCGACGGTGTACTCGTTGATGTATCCGTAGCCGCCGTGGATCTGCACGCCTTCCTTGGCGGCCCGCATGCAGGCTTCCGAGGCGAACAGCTTGGCCATGCTGGTCTCGAGCGAGCACCGGTCCCGGTTGTCCCTCGTCCAGGCGGCGCGGTACGCGAGCAGGCGGGCCGCCTCGATCTCGGTCGCCATGTCCGCGAGCTTCCACTGGATCGCCTGGAAGTCGGCGATCGGGCGTCCGAAGGCCTCCCGGCTCCGGCTGTAGGCCAGCGATTCCTCGAGCGCCGCGCCGGCGATGCCGATCGCCTGCGCTGCGATGCCGATGCGCCCCCCGTCCAGCGTGCCCATGGCGATCTTGAACCCCTCCCCTTCCTTGCCCAGGAGGTTTTCGGCCGGGACCACGCACTCGTCGAGCACGATCTCCACCGAGCCGGAACAGGTGATCCCCATCTTGTGCTCCGGCTTCCCGAGCCTCAGGCCGGGGAAGTCCCGCTCCACGATGAAGGCGCAGATCCCCTTGTGCCGGAGCGCCGGGTCGAGCGTCGCGTACACGATGAAGGTGTGCGCGGCCACGCCGTTGGTGACGAACACCTTGCTGCCGCTGAGGACGTAGGTGTTTCCCTTCCGCCGCGCCATGGTGCGGAGCGCCCCGGCATCCGATCCCGCCTGCGGCTCGGTCAGGCAGTACGCCCCGATCCGCTCGCCGCGCGCGTGCGGGGCGAGGTACTTCGTCTTCTGCGCCTCGGACCCATGGCGCAGGATCGGGGCGCAGAACAGCGAATTGTTCACCGACAGGATGACGCCCGTGGAGGCGCAGGCGCGCGACACCTCCTCGATGCCGATGACGTAGGACACCCCGTCGAAGCCCGCCCCCCCGTAAGCCTCCGGCACCATCATGCCGCAGAGCCCGAGCTCGGCGCAGCGGCGGTAGTTGTCCAGGGGAAACTCGCGGGAGCGATCGAGCCCCGCCGCGCGCGGCTTCAGCACCTCCTCGGCGAAGGCGCGCACGGTCTCGCGCAACATCTCCTGCTCGCGTGTCAGCGTGAAATCCATGCCTTGGCTCCTGGGCTTCCTAGGTCTCGGGCTCGATGAGGCCGAAGTGCCCGTCGCGCCGCCGGAAGATGACCGACACCTGCTGCGAGTCGGCGTCCCGGAAGACCAGGAACGGGTGGGGGGAGTCCTGCATGAGCAGGAGCGCCTCCTCCACCGACATCGGCTTCACGGGGACGCGGCCCATCGGGACGACCGAGGGGCCGTCGGACTCGAACCGCGCCGGGGCCGTTTCCGCGGCGCCGGCTTCCACCGTCTTCCGGGGAGAACGTCGCTTCCGCCCGCGGGCCCATTTCTCGTGATGCTTGCGCCCCTGCGCCAGGATGCGATCGATCCCCTCCGCGAGG
>DATNEZ010000023.1:0-3100 GCA_035606645.1 Binatia bacterium | reverse complement strand
GACGCACAGCACGTCCTTGACGGCGATCGGCACGCCGGCGAGCGGCCCGGCGGGGCGCCCTTCCGCCCTCTCCCGATCGACGCGCTCCGCGTCCCGCAAGGCGGCCTCATCGAGAAGGGCGCGGAACGCCTTGACCCGGGGCTCGAGGGCGCGGGCGCGCTCGAGATGGGCCCGGCACACCTCGACGGCGCTCGCCTCTCCCGAGGCGACGAGGGAGCGGATCTCGCCGACCGTCCGGCCGGTGAGCCCGCTCATCCGATCACCTTCGGGACCTTGAAATGGACGCCGTCGGACTCGGGGGCGTTCGCCAGTGCGTCGCCGCGCGGGATCGAGGGAACCAGGACGTCCTCGCGCAGCGCCGGCGACCCGCTCTCGATCGAGGCGGTCGGCTCGATCCGGGAGGTGTCGAGCTCGTTCAGCCGCGCCACGTAGTCGAGGATCGAGCTGATCTGGCGGGTGAAGCGGTCGATCTCCTCCTCGCCGAACTCCAGATGGGCCAGTTTGGCGAGGTGCAGGACCTCGTTCCGCGTGATCGCCATGGTGAGAGAACCTCGGCGAGGATTATACCCGAGTCATTATGGTAGCCTTGCTCCCATGAGCCGGGCGAGAAACGCCTCCATGGCCGCGATGGCGCTCCTGGTCCTCACGGGCGCGGCCCCGAAGCCCGGCAGGCCGGCCGCGGAGCCCGCGGGACCCGTCGTTGCGGTGCGGGTCACCATCGAGACGATCCTCGTCGATCGCCGCGGTACCCAGTCGGTGGGCACGGACGTGGCCGACATCTTCTCGGGCAGCTCCGGCGTGCTGAAGAAAACGGCCACCCTCCTCAGCCGCACCGGCGGCGAGGCGCGCGAGATGGTGGAGATGACCGCCCGGCTGAGCCCCACGCTCGCTCCGGACGGCGGCTGCGCCCTGCGCATCGAGACCGAGACGCGCAGCGTCCTGGCCGGGGCGAAGGCCGGCGCCCGGCCGCGCCCGCCCGATCGCGTGCGCGCCGCCGTGGTGCTGAAGCCCTACGAGGAGAAGCTCGTCGAGGCGTACTCGTCCGGCGTCACGCAGGGGAAGATCGCCTTCCGCGTGCGCTGCGGCGCCGCCGAGTCCGATCCGGGGTCCGAGGCGCAGTTCGTCGACTTCGTGCTCGATGTGTCCCGGGGCGACGGCGACAAGGACCCGAAGCCGTTGAAGAGCAACCGGCTGCGGGCGCTCATCGGGCACGAGGCGAGCAATCACTTCTCCTTCAACGTGACCCTCGACCCCGATTCCGCCGGCGCGAAGCGATACCGCAAGGAGGAAGTGGAGGTGAGCCTGACCCCGGTCCTGATCTCGGGAGGCCGCCTCCAGGTGGACGTCGCGCTGCAGGGCGAGCTGTCCACCGTCACGGCCGGCGACGCGCCCTCCTCCCATCCCATCTCCCGGCGCGACACGGTGGTCCTGTCTCCGGGCCAGGCCGGGAGCCTCGACATCGACGTCCATTCCTCGGGGGATGCCGAGGGGTGGCAGAGGGTGCGGTACCGCCTGGGATTCACGGCCGCGTTCTGAGCCCTCCCTTCCCTTTGACTCGACCGGCCTCCTTCGGCAACAATACAGGCCGTTTCGCTAGAGCGTAGGCCCGCTGGCTCGATCCGTCCGGATGGCCGTCGAGGAGCCAATGAGGACACGCACCCGCACGGCGTGCTTCGCGATCGCAGGCCTCCTGATCCTCCTCGGGAGGGCGCGCACGCCCGCGTTCGCCCAGGACAAGCCGCTCGCGGGAGTCCTCCTCGATGAACGGGGAGGCGCCATCGCCGACGCCACGCTGTTCATCATGCCTGTGGGCCGCCCGCGACTCTCGGCCGAGATGCAGGCGGACCTTCGCGGCAGGACGGCGGCCGGGGAGGGCGGCTCGCGCGTGGTCAGGAGCGCGGCGGACGGCTCGTTCTCGGCCATCCTGCCGGCCGGTCGGTACCGGATTGCGGCATTCAAGCCGGGGTACGAGGTCGCCCTGGGCGAGGTGAACTTGCTGGCGCGGAATCGCATCGCCCTCACCATGAATCCCGAGGCGTCCATGGCCGGCGGGCCGCCGGCCGCCGGGGCCGAGGGGGATCTCGACTGGATCCTGAGGCAGCCGGACGGCAACGTCCTGCGCGAACGGACCCTCGACCTGGCGCAGCTGGCGGCGGCGAACGCGGCGGCGCTCCGGCCGGCGCCGTTCTGGTCACGGATGCCCCCGATCGACGGCGAGTTCACCCAGCACTTGAGCGGCGGCAGTCTCCTGGGAGGAGAGGCCGCGGGGCCGGGCGATTCGTCCGGACGCTCCACGCGGCTCGCCCTCCGCGGGCCGGCCGGCAGCCAGGGGACGTGGAGCTTCGACGGCCGGGACGGGCGCTCCACGACGGCGCTCGATTCCGGGGGCGACTCGCGCCGGGCGCGACGCTCCACCGGGCTCGGGGTCGGCCTCGACTACCGCCTCGGGCCGAGCGACGACCTGCAGGCCGTGATGCGCTACGGCACGAGCCGCTACCTGCTCGGGTCCCCGGTGCTCGTGGACGGCATCGACCAGGAGCAGAAGACGGCCGGCGTGCGGGCGCTGTGGAACCGGCGGCTCGGCGAGGCCTCGTCTCTGCACGTCGCCGCCTCCTACCTGGAGGCGGGCGTCCGGGAGCCGTCGGTCGCGGCCGCGTCGCAGGCGGTCCTCCCGGCGGGAGGCGCCGACCTCGACGGCCAGTCCGACCGCTCGATTGGAGCGACCGCCGGGCTGGCATTCCGGGCCGACGCGCACGACGTCGGCCTGTCGCTCCGCGTCCATGCCTATCGCTACGACCTGGGCGACGGCGGCGCGTTCCTCTCCAGCCTCGACGCGGGACCCACGGCCCTGGAAGCGGGCGGCCAGGGGAGCGCCGTGAGCCTCTCCGGACGGGATGACTGGCGCGTGGCGGAGCGGTCGGTCCTGCAGTACGGCCTCGGATACCACACCGACCGGGCCGCGGGCAGCTCCTACCTGGTGCCGCGCGTCGGCATGACCTGCGCGCTGTCCGCCGCCGGCGACCTCTTCCTGCGCTCCGCATTGCTCTACCGGATCGACGATCGCGTGCCGCAGGACCCGGGCGGGCCCGCGCCCGGGCCG
>DATNEZ010000632.1:0-11637 GCA_035606645.1 Binatia bacterium | reverse complement strand
TTTCGGAGGACACGGCGGAGTCTAGCACACGGCCCAACGGGTCACAATTTGGTAAGCCCGCGTGCAAATGGCGCGCCCCGGAATTACCTTGGATCACGGAGAACCGTCCTTGATCGTACGCTGCCCGCACTGCAAGAACGTCATCCGCCTGCACGGGGTGGATGGTCAATCGCAGGTCGTCAAGTACCTGTGCAGCAGCTGCCAGGAGATCGTCCGGATCGACCTGGTGCAGGACGAGGTGAAATCCTCCTCCTCGTCCGATTCGTTCGAGAAGACCGAGCACCGCAAGAAGGTCCTGGTGGCGGACGACACCGCCACGGTGCGCACGATCGCGGCGCGTCTCCTCGCCTCGGCCGGCTACCAGGTGCTCGAGGCCGAGGACGGGAGGCAGGCGCTCGAGCTGGTGCAGAACGAGCACCCCGATCTCATCCTTCTCGACCTGTTGATGCCGAAGATGACCGGGTTCGACGTCCTGCGCGAGATCAAGAAGTCGGCCCGGGTCAAGGAGACGCCGATCCTGATCATGAGCGGCGTGTTCAAGAAGGACGTCCTCGACTTTCTGCAGGCCGCAGGCGTCACCGGTTTCCTCGACAAAGAGCAGATCAAGGACTCCCTCCTGTTCCGCGTGCAGCAGATTCTCGCCGGCTGACCCGGAAGGCCCGGCCGACGCCCCCCGCGGGCGCGCCGGGACCGTTTTCTGCTAGCATGTCGCGGCAAAGGACCTCCCTAGACCCCCTTTGCCCGCTCCGTTCGGATCCCAGGGGAGAGGCCATGTCCGGGTTCGTCGTCGTCGGTTCGCAGTGGGGTGATGAAGGGAAGGGGAAGATCGTCGATCTCCTGACCGAGCGCGTCGACATCGTGGCGCGGTACGGCGGCGGGCCGAACGCGGGCCATACGATCTGCGTCGGCGACCGCCGCTTCGCTCTGCACCACATCCCCTCCGGAATCCTCAGGGAAAGCGTCCTGTGCGTCATCGGCAACGGCGTCGTCATCGAGCCCGGGTCGCTCCTGAAGGAGATCGACGAGCTGCGGGCTGCGGGAGTGCGGGTGGAGGAGAATCTGCGCATCAGCGATCGGGCCCACCTGATCCTGCCGTACCAGCGCGGCTGCGACATCGCGCGCGAGGAAGGGGTCAAGGACGGCAAGATCGGCACCACCCGCCTCGGGGTCGGGCCGACGTACGAGAGCAAGGCGGGGCGCTACGGACTGAGGGTCGCCGACCTGGCCGGCTCGACCGGCCTCGAGGCCAAGGTGGCCGCCCTGGCCCGGCTGACGCGCAGCGCCAGCGGCGGCAGCCTGCCGGCGGAGTGGGACCCGCCGCCTGGCGAAGTCGCGGCGCGCCTCCGCGAGTACGGGGACCGGCTCGCGCCGTTCCTCACCGACACCTCGCTTCTTCTCAACCAGCGTCTCGACAAGGGAGCGGTGGTCCTGTGCGAGGGGGCGCAGGGGACGATGCTGGACCTGGATCACGGCACGTATCCCTTCGTGACGTCCTCCAGCTCGACGGCGGGCGGGGCCTGCACCGGCCTCGGCATCAGCCCGATCCGGCTGGAGGGGGTCATCGGGGTGCTGAAGGCGTACTCCACCCGCGTCGGCGAGGGGCCGTTCCCGACGGAGCAGGACAACGACGCGGGCAAGCGGATCCGCGAGCGGGGCCGCGAGTTCGGCAGCACGACGGGCCGGCCGCGCCGCTGCGGCTGGTTCGACGCGCTGGTGGCGCGCTATTCCGTGATGCTCAACCAGACCGAGTGCCTGGCCCTGACCCTCTTCGACGTCCTGGACGCGTTCGACGAGATTCCGATCTGCGTCGCCTACGAGCACGCAGGCCGCCGGTACGACGTGCTGCCGGCCGATCTCTCCGTGCTCGAGGCCTGCCGGCCGGTCTGGGAGGTCCTGCCCGGGTGGAAGGCCGACACGAGCCAGGCGCGCCGGTTCGAGGACCTGCCGGAGGCGGCCCGCGGCTACGTGCGGCGGATCGAGGAGACGGTCGGGTGCGAGGTGGGGATCATCTCGACCTCGCCGCAGCGCGACGGGACGATCATCCTGCCCAAAGGCCGGATCGCGAAATGGCTGCCGGTGCGCCCGGCGGTGCGCGCCGGGTTCCAGCGACCCTAGGCTCCTAGACTTTGTCCAGGGCCTGCCGGAAGTCCTCCACCAGGTCCTCGCCCGCCTCGATGCCGCAGCTGACGCGCACCAGGTCGTCCGTGACCCCCAGCCGCTCGCGGTCCTCGGGGCGCATGCCGGCGTGCGACGTCCGGGCCGGCTGGACGATGAGCGTCTCGACCCCGCCGAGGCTCGGCGCGAAGTAGGGAATCCTCACCTCCTTGATGAGACGCTCGGCCGCGGCGGCCCCCCCCTTGAGCCGCAGGCTCAGCATCCCCCCGAACCCGGACAGGAGCTTCCTGGCGTGCGCGTGATCCGGGTGGCTCTCCAGGCCGGCGTAGTTCACCTCCTTCACCTTGGGGCTCTGGGCCAGGAAGCGCGCCAGCGCGAGGCCGTTGGCGTTCTGCGCCCGGACGCGAAGCGCCAGCGTCTTGGTGCCCCGCTCCAGCAGGAAGCCGGCGTGGGGGTCGAGGGTGCCGCCGTAGAGGTTGAGCGTCCTGCGCACCTTGTCGACGTGCTCGCTCGTCCCCAGGACGCAACCGGCCACGATGTCGGAATGACCGTTGAGATACTTGGTGGCGCTGTGGAAGGACAGGTCGAAGCCGCGGGCCAGGGGCCGGAAGTTCACCGGGCTCGCGAAGGTGTTGTCGATGACGCTGAGGAGCCGCTCGGCGCGGGCGAACGCCACGACCTCGTCGAGGCGCGGCACGCGCATGAGCGGGTTGGTGATGGTCTCGACCAGGAACAGGCGGGTGTTCGGGCGCAGCGCCGCTTTCCAGGTCTCGGGTTTCTGATCGTCCACGAACGTGTGGCTGATCCCCAGGCTCTCGGCGTGGCTGGTCAGGAAATCGTGCGTCCCCCCGTAGAGGCAGGTCCCCGCCAGGAGATGATCCCCCTTCTTCAGGAAGGCGAGCAGGATCGCCGTCACCGCGGCCATCCCCGAGGAGGTCGCCAGCGCCGCCTCCGCCCCTTCCAGCGCCGCCAGGCGATCGTGGAGATGGCGCTGCGAGGGGGTGCTGTTCAGCCTGATGTAGCGGATGTCGTGGTAGTCGGTTCCCGGCTCGAACGAGTAGACCGTCCCCTGATAGATCGGGAAGACGACCGAGCCGTCCGGCCCGGGCCGTCGATCCGCCGCATGCACGGCGAGAGTTTCCATCCTGTAGCCCGACTTGTCCATGAAGCCTCCTTGCGGGGATCGCTTCGCGACCTTCCTCCGCTGCCTCCGCCATGCTAGCCTTCCGTCCGCGAAATGGAAAGCGGTCCGCGCCACGCGGGCCGGCGCGGAGAGACACGCCATGGGCGAGACCGGGCGCGACCTGATCGCCATCCAGGACGTTCGCAAGAGCTTCGGTCATGCCGAGGCGGTGCGCGGCGTCAGCCTCTCGGTTCCCGAGGGGGCTCTGGCGGTCATCATCGGCCCGTCCGGCTGCGGCAAGTCGACGCTTCTGCGCTGCCTGAACGGCCTGGAGCTTCTCGACGCGGGGCGCGTCCGCGTGGGGGACGTGACGCTCGAGAAGGACAACGGAAGGTTCCCGGGCGATCTCAAGGCCCGGCTGCGGCGCCTGCGCGAAGAGCTCGGCATGGTGTTCCAGAGCTTCAATCTGTTCCCGCACCTGACGGCGCTGGAAAACGCCGCCCTCGCGCCGATCGTCGTGAAGGGGATCCCCCGGGAGGAGGCCCGCGGGAAGGCGCGGGCCCTCCTCGCCAAGGTCGGGCTCGGGGATCGGCTGGACTACTACCCCGGGCAGCTGTCCGGAGGCCAGCAGCAACGGGCCGCCATCGCCCGCGCCCTGGCGATGTCGCCGCGCGCGGTCCTGTACGACGAGCCGACGTCCTCCCTCGATCCGACCCTGGTGAACGAGGTCCTCGGAATCATGAGGCAGCTGCACGACGAGGGGATGACACAGGTCGTGGTGACGCACGAGATGCGCTTCGCCCGGGACGTCGCCGACACGATCCACGTCATGCACGAAGGGCGCCTGATCGAATCGGGGCCTCCTGCCGAGCTGTTCACCGCGCCGCGCGATCCGCGCACGCGCGAATTCCTCAAGAGTTTCCTGTGAAGGGGACCATCGCGGCCGCCGCCTTCGCCCTGGGCGGCGCCGTCGCCCTGGCCGCGAGCCCGCCCCCTCCGGCCGAGCCCCTGCGCTGGGGGGCCGATTCCGAGGGGGGCGCCCCCTACGTCTTCCAGGATCCGAAGGACCCCTCGCGCATCGTCGGCTTCGAGGTGGAGCTGGCCGAGGCGCTCGGGCGGGAGCTCGGCCGCCCCGCGGCCTTCGTGCAGAACCAGTGGGATGGACTGATTCCGGGCCTCCTGCGAAACAACTACGACATCGCGATGAACGGCGTCGAGATCACCCCGGACCGGGAGCAGGTCATCCGGTTCACCATCCCGTACTACGCCACCGCCGAGCAGCTGAGCGTCCGCCGCGAGGAGAACGGCATCCACGGTCTGGAGGATCTGAAGGGGCGGACGGTCGGCACGTTGAAGTTCTCGCTCGCCCAGAGGATCCTCGACCAGCAGGGCGGCATCGACGTCCGCAGCTATGAAGGACAGATCAACGCCTACGAGGACCTGGCCAACGGACGTCTCGAGGCGGTACTGATGGACTGGCCGATCGCCCTGTACTACGGCAAGCCGAACGCGGCCCTCAAGTTCACCGGCCCGCCGATCGGCCACCTGGAATACGGCATCGGCGTGCGCCCCGGCGACGCGCGGCTCCTGGCGCAGCTCAACGAGGCGCTGGTGAAGCTCGCCCGCGAGGGGACGCTGCGCGCCCTCTATGATCGCTGGGGGATGTGGAACACGGAAACGGAGTCCCTGTTCAAGGAGCAGGTCCAGGGCGCCCGCTCTCTGGAGGAGTTCACCGCGGCTATCTCCGTCGAGCGCTCCTGGGGCGAGCGTCTCCGCCAGTATGCCGGCTACCTGCCCCTCCTGGGGCGCGGCGCGGCCATGACCCTGCTCATCTCGGTGACCGGAATGGCGGTGGCGGTGGCCCTGGGGCTGGCGGTCGCCCTCCTTTATCTATACGGGCCGCGCCCGGTCGCCTGGATGGCGCGGGCCTACGTGGAGCTGTTCCGGGGCACTCCGCTCCTGATCCAGCTCTACCTCATCTTCTACGGCCTGCCGAACATCGGCATCCGCTTGACCCCCCTGCTCGCCGCGGTGACCGGGCTCGGCCTCAACTACGCCGCGTACGAGGCGGAGAACTACCGCGCCGGCATCCAGTCGATCCCGCGGGCCCAGAGCGAGGCGGCGCTGTCGCTCGGGATGACGCAGTGGCAGGCGCTGCGCTACGTGATCGTGCCGCAGGCGATGCGCCTGGTGATCCCGCCGGTCACCAACGACTTCATCGCGCTGTTCAAGGATTCGTCGATCGTCTCGGTGATCACCATGGTCGAGCTCACCAAGGTCTACGGGCAGCTCGCCTCGACCTACTACGACTACATCGGGATCGGCCTCCTGACGGCGGTGATTTACCTCCTCCTGGGCCTGCCGTTCGTCCGCCTGGCACGGTGGGCCGAGTCCAGGATGAGCGTCGAAGGCAGGACCCCGACCGGGGCGCGCCGGCGCTGGCTCGGGATCGGCTCGAAGCCGGCGATGGATTGAGGTCCCCCTCTTGAAGCGCTCCGAGGATGCTCTCCTCTCGACGCGCCGGCGCGCCGCCCGGTACGGGCGCAGGCTCCTCGACGTCACGCTCGACCACATCTACGGCCAGGCGCGCAAGACCTACAGCGGCGCCTCGATCGCCGAGCTCGACCGGCTGTTCGACGAGCCGATCCCCGAGAGGGGCCGGGCCCCCGAGGCGGTGCTCGACGAGTGCCGCCGCACGATCTTCCGGCACTCCATGCACATGTCCCACCCGAGGATCTTCGGCCTGTTCAATCCCGCCCCCCTCCCGGTGGCGGCCTTCGCCGAGCTGCCGGCGGCCTTCCTGAACCAGTCGGTGGACGCCTGGAAGGCCGCCCCCGCGGCCACCCACCTCGAGATGCGCCTGGTCCGCTGGATGAACGACCTGATCGGGTTCGGGAGGGGGGCCTTCGGCGTGTTCACCAGCGGGGGAGGGGTGGCGAACACCATCGCGCTCAAGATGGCGCGCGACCGCGCCCTGGGTCCCGGCTCGCGGCGGCATGGCCCCCCTCGCGGCCTGGCCGGCCGGCTGCGGGTCTACGCCTCGGATCAGGCCCATTTTTCCATTCCCCGCTCCCTCGACCTCCTCGGCCTGGGGGAGGACGCCCTGGTCCGGATTCCGGTCGACGGGCGGATGAAGTTGCGCACCGATCGGCTGGACCAGGCCATGCGGAAGGACCGCGCCCGGCGCCTGGTGCCGATGGCGGTCGTGGCGACCGCCGGGACCACCAACACGGGGAACATCGATCCCCTGCGCGAGACCGCCCGGGTGGCGCGGGCGCACCGGGTCCATTTCCACGTGGACGCGGCGTACGGCGGGGCTTTCCTGGTCTCCGAGCGATTCCGCGACCGCCTCGACGGCATCGAGGGGGCCGACAGCGTCACCGTGGACCCGCACAAATGGCTGTTCCAGCCGTTCAGCCTCGGGGGCCTGTTCGTAAGGAGCGGCCGGGATCTGAATCGGAGTTTCCGGATCGAGCCGGGATACCTGAAAAAAGAGCTCGAGGCGGAACGGGACAGGCTCGATTTCTATCATTATTCACTGGAGGGCTCCCGGCCGTTCCGGGGACTGAAGCTCTGGTTCACGCTCAAATCCCTGGGTCGCCGGGGCCTCGGGCGGCTGGTCGACCGGACCATGGACGTCGCCGGGCACCTCGATCGGCGGGTCCGGGAGCAGGCCTGCTTCGAGCCGTTCGAGGCACCGATGGAATGCGCCAGCGTCTGCTTCCGCTACCTGCCGGACTGGGCCCGGGAGGTCCCGTCCGCCTCCCTGCGTCGTGCCACGATGCGGGACCGCCTGAACCGGGCCCAGGTCCTCGTCCAGCAGGCCGTCGAAAAGGGCGGATTTGCCTGGTTTCCGACGATCGCGATGGGGCGGACCGTCTATTTCCGGTTCGGGGTGTTCAATTACCTCACGCGCCCGGAGGACGTGGACGCGGTCCTCCTTCACATCCGGCGCACCGCCGCGAGGCTCCGCCTCTGAGCCTCTGAAGCCCCCTCCCGGCGGGGCTTCCAGGGCAGGCCCGGCGGGACCCCCGGAAGCCGTGGCGGGGCCACAGGATGGAATGAAGTTGACTCCGGAAGAGTTTCACCGTACATGAACGAATGAGACGGGCGGTCGCAGCCGCGCACTAGCCTGAAGCCCTCGACTGCGCCGAACCTGTCACGGTTATCGTGCTTGCCAAGACAATCGGAAATCGACCCGATTCCCCCCGAGAATTCATCGCTCTTTTTCCGCTCACGCAAGAGGGAGGTCCCCATGGGTTCCAGCCTTAAGCGACGATCCCTGGCCAGCGTGGTGTGCGCGTCCCTGGTGACCGGCGGCGCTCTCGCGCTCTTCAGTCTCGCCACTTGGGCAGCGCGCGACCAGCATCGGCCCGCCCGCGAGACGGACGTATCCCGCGAGATGGCCGAGGGCGAAGTCGCACGGAAGCTGCAGCGGCCGATCGGGTTCGAGAGGCCGCAGGGCCGCTCGCCGATGGGCGGGCTCGAAGCCCGGTGGGACGTCGCCCCGGGCCAGAGACACAAGATGATCGAGACCCCGCTGGGATTCGTCGATCCCGCCTCGGTCGGGGAGCTGCGCTCCCGCGTTCCGGAGCTCGCCGGGGCCGCCGGGCACCGGCTGACGGGCCAGGGGAGGCGCGGCGAGGTCGCCGCCGGGTTCACCGCCATCCAGGTGAGCGAGGCGTCGCTCCGGACGAAGTCCATGGACGCCATTGCGGACGATCTGAAGAAGCTCGGCGTGAAGGTGCACGATGCGCTGGAGAGCCGGTCGCTCCTCGTCGAGGTGCCGGCGAACGCGGTGGACGACCTGGCTCGATCCGGCTTCGTCGAGGCGGCGCTGCCCTGGGAGGCGTTCCTGCGGGTCGATCCGAAGCTCGGCCGGACCGCGATGCTCCAGAAATCCCGCGCCCTCAGCCCCGACCTGGACGTGATCGTGACCTTCTTCCGGGGCACCGATCCGGACGAGGCGCGGCGCACCGTCGAGCAGGTGGCCGGCAACGGCAAGGCGGCCCAGTACTCGCTCGACGGCCTGTCCTACGAGACGACCGTGCACTACTCGAAGATTGCCCAGCTCGCCAAGAAGAGCCGCGTGAGCTTCATCTACGAGCGCCCGGAGTTCGTGCTGTCGAACACCGAGACCCCGACCGTCGCGATGGTCGGCAACATCAAGGAGAACCTGCCGTTCCAGAAGCCCTACCATGACGCCGGGATCGACGGCGGCGGCATCGACACGAACGCCGACGGTCAGAGGGTCAACAACGGCACCGACACGGTCCCGCCCCAGATCGTCGTGGTGACCGACAACGGCATCTCCGGCGACTCGGTGCAGTTCGCGCAGACGGCGACGCAGGTCTCCGATATCACGCACGCCTACCCCGCCACGAACCACCGCAAGGTCCACTCGATCCAGAACGCGGGAGACAACGGCACGTCGTGCGACGGGACCCTGTCGGGGAGCGGCACGCACGGCAACGTGGTGGCGGGAATCATCGCCGGAGACGGCTCGTCGCTCGGCGCTCGCATCTCCAAGCACACCTACAACATCCGCCCGCGCGTGGACAACCTCGACATGGACGGCCTGGCCAAGGGCGCGCGCATCATCATGCAGGACGCCGCGACCCCCGACCTGTGCACCATCAACGAGATGCTGGAGCGCGGTGGCAACGTCGTTCCCGGCTCGATCGAGGCCCGCCTGCAGCTGGGGCTCTGCCCCAGGTCCGGCGGCACGGGCGCCTGCCTCGGCGTAGTCGGCGGCGAGAACGAATCGCACCTCCACGTCCTGCCGTTCGGCACGCCCAACTTCGACCTCCTCCTGTCGAACCCGACCACGGACGGCACGTACCCGCAGGAAGCCCGCGACATCGACAAGTTCCTGGTCAACAATCGCGATTACATGGTGTTCGCCCCGGTCGGCAACGAAGGCACGAAGACCGGCCAGCAGTTCTTCTCGTCGTTCAACGGCGCGGCGCGCAACCAGTACCCGGACCTGTTCGACGGCACCGCGGCCGACAACGACCCGAACGCGATCGCCCCGCTGCAGGTATCGCCTCCTTCCACCGCGAAGAACCTGGTCTCGGTCGGCGCGCACTTCCAGGACGTGGGCACCGCCTTCACCATGAACCTGGAGGAGAACATCCTGAACTTCTCCTCGAAGGGCCCGGCCACCGCCGGCTCGCTGCGCACCGCGCCGATCGTCGTCGGGGTCGGGGCGGACATCACCGGGTTCTTCTTCGGGCCGAACACGGTCTCGCACGCGGTCTGGAGGAGCCGTGACAACGACTCCGCCCCGCCGGTCGACGCCATCCTGGACGACATGAACTTCGGGACCTCGTACGCCGCCGCGGAAGTCGCGGGGGTCGCGGCCCTGATCCGGGACTATTTCGCGCAGGGCTTCTATCCGACCGGCTCGCGCGTGACGGCGGACCGCGTCCCCAACCTCTCGGGTTCCGTGGTGAAGGCGTCGATCGCCGCCTCGGCGAACTTCCTCGAGGAGCTGGACTCGGAATTCCCCACCAACAACGATCAGACCCTGGCGTTCACGCGCGCCGTCAACCTCGGCACCGTGAGCGGCACGGCCGTCGGCGTCATCGGCAACAACGAGCAGGGCTACGGTCGCCCGGTGGTGAGCTCCGTCCTGCCCCTGGCGAACTGGCCGGCGGGCAAGGGGATCGGCGCGCCGAACACCATCGAGTACCCGGCGGCGGGCCTGATCATCTACGACGACATCGCCACCGGCGAGCCGCCGATCAACAACACGACGACGCAGATCGAGCACAACTTCACGGTCGATTCCGACACCACGATCCCGAGCGGGGCCGGACGGGCGGTGAGCCGCGGCCAGCTGCGCATTGCGATGGCCTGGAGCGATCCGCCGAGCCTTGCGGCCAGCGCCGGCTCGCTCATCAACGACCTCGATCTCGAGGTCGAGTCCCCCGGTCCGGACGGCAACATCGCCATGACCGGCGACAACATCGTGTATGACGGCAACAACTACATGCTCGGCGGGGTGAAGCTGGGGCAGTGGAGCAACGGGCGGGGGACCGGCGCGCCGGACGTGTCCGACCGGCGCAACCCGATCGAGGCGGTGCACCTGTCGTCGGATCCGAACGGGGACGGCAACGCCTCCGACTCGCAGCTCATCGCCGGCACCTGGAAGGTGCGGGTGAAGCGCGGCGCCGGCGGGGCGACCCCTGGCCAGATCACCGTGATCACGGGCGCGTCCGAGGACGCCAACGGCAACTTCCGGCTGGATGCGGGGGAAGACACCGACGCCGACACGCTCCTCGACTCGAACGGCCAGCCGTTCGGCCTGGTCCTGGCGGGGCCGATCCAGGGAATCGGCACGCAGACGATCGCCGGGACCTCGAGGACCTTCCCCGCGTCGACGGCCCGGCTCGACAAGAGCCTCTATGGCTGCGCGGATGAGCTCACGGCCAGCATCTTCGATCTCGGCACCAGCGCGGGCGCCGTGGGAACCGCCTCCACCTTCGAGGTGGTCACCAGGACAGGAGCGGTGGTGGACACCGAGCGCAACGTCGCCTTCACGCCCGGATCGAGCAACTCCTACGCCTCCGCGCGCCTGCCGCTGCGGGACGGGAGCCCGGCGGTCCCGAACAACGGCATCCTGGAGACGAACGGGATCACGTCCGAGGAGCCGTACTCCGTCCGCGTGCGGTACACCGATTCGCCGCGCGACGCCATCGCCTCGGCGCGCATCTCGTGCACGCCCAACCTGGTCGCCTGGCGCTTCACGATCGAGAACGAGGACTACACGCAGCAGGCCTTCATCGGGGGGGGCTGCGACAAGGACCAGTTCCTGGATGCCGGCGAGAACGTGACGTACTCCGTGACCTTCGCCAACACCAATCTGGACCATGATTTCTCGGACGTGACCGCCACGCTGACCGCGAGCGGCCCCGGCGCCGCGGCCGTCCGCATCCTGAACTCCCCCCTGTCGATCGGGCGGCTTCCGGGCGGCCAGATCAGCGCGGCGACGTTCGCCCTGAGGATCGACGCGCCGACGGCCAACGCGCTGAGCGTGGCGAACCGGCTGGTGGACCTGAAGCTGACGCTGCAGGCCAACTCCGGCAAGATCCAGCTGCCGCGACAGACCTTCACCTTCCGCCACGCCATCAATTCCGATTACGAGACGTTCCACTACTCGACCGACTATCCGGGCGGTGGTCGCGAGATCCGGGACTTCAACCGGAACCTCCAGATCGACCGCGCGGACATCACCGATCCGTTCCTGGGGATCGTCCTGCCGGACGAAGATCTGACCTTCAGCACGATGTTCATCGTCGGAACCTCGGGCGGCTTCGTGAGCAACATCCTCGGCGAGGACCTGAACAACAGTGGAACGAGGGACACGAACGAGCCCGACCTGATCCCGAACGGCA
>DATNEZ010000563.1:0-6427 GCA_035606645.1 Binatia bacterium | reverse complement strand
CCCCGGACGGCACGAAGGTCCTGGGGCGCTACGGCGGAGGGGCGCGCGGCCTGGCGCTGCGGCGCTACGATCTGGACGGCATCCTGCTCGACGGCGCCCGGCGGGCCGGGGTCGAGGTCCTCGAGGGGACGCGCGTCACGGGCCTGTCGCGCGCGGCGGACGGGATTCTCTCCGTGGACCTCCAGTCGGGAGAGAGCCTGAAGGCCCGGGCGGTCGTCGGGGCCGACGGGCGCAACTCGATGGTGGCGCGCCGGCTGGGACTGCGGCGGAGCGAGCCGCGGCATCGCAAGTGGGCCGTCATGGGACACTTTCGCGGCGTCGAGACGGCGGGCGACCACGGCGAGATGATCGTGACGCCGTACGGCTACTGCGGGATCAACCCGTTGCCGCGGGGCCTGGCCAACGTCTGCATCGTCGTCGACCGCGCCGACATCCGAGCGGCCGCACCGGGCGGCGCGCGGCTGGCCGCGTTCTTCGACCTGCGCATCGCCGCGCATCCGCTGACGGCGAAGCGCATGGCGGGCGCCTCCCTCGTCTCCGGGCTCTGGGCCACCGGCCCCATGGCCTGCAGGGCCTCGGACAGCATCGCCGACGGCGTCCTCCTGGTGGGGGACGCCGCGGGGTTCTACGACCCGTTCACGGGAGAGGGGATCGGCATGGCCCTGCGCGGCGCGGAGCTGGCGGCGGAGGTGCTGGCGCGGGCCCTCGCGGCGGGGGACGTCACGCGGCGGGCCCTGGTACCGTACGCGGCGGCCAGGCGGGCGGCGTTCCGGGACCGGCTCCGCCTCGATCGCCTGCTGCAGTCCGTGCTCAGGCGTCCGCGCCTGGCCGACTGGGCGGCGCGCCGCCTCGATCGGGACCGGGGGCTCGCCGACCTGCTGGCGGAAGTGGCCGGCGACACCGTCGAGGCCCGGGCGGTCCTCGGCCCCGGCTTCATGGCCAGGCTGCTGCTGGCGTAGGATTCGGCTGAAACGGGTGGAACCCGGGATGGATCGGACCTCAATCGCGTACGTCGGCTTCGTGGCGGCCGCCCTGCTTCTCGCGGGCGGCGAGCGCCTGCTCGCCCGGCGCAACGAGAGCCGCCTCCTGCGCGAGGGGGCGCAGGAGATTGCGCCGGGAGTCTTCCGGCTCATGGCGCCGGTCTACGCGCTCGCCTTTCCGGCGGCGGTCGCCGAGCACCTTCTGGCCGGGCGGCGGCCGGCCGCCTGGTTCGCGGTCTCCATGGCTGTCCTGTTCCTTGCGGCCAAGGCGCTGAAGCTCTGGGCCGTGCGCCACCTCGGCGACCAGTGGACCATGCGCGTCATCGTGCCGCGCGCCGTCCGGGTGGCGACCGGCGGTCCGTACCGCCTCATGCGGCATCCCAACTACCTGGCGGTGATCGGGGAGGGGCTCGCCATGCCCCTGGCCGGCGGGGCCTGGATCACGGCGATCGCCTTCGGCGTCCTGTTCGGCGCCATCCTCTGGATGCGCATCGTCACGGAAGAGGCGGCGCTTCTGGCGCGCCCGGAGTACGCCGCCGCCATGGCCGGCAGGCGGCGCTTCCTCCCGTGAGACGCCCCGTGCGGTGGGTCGCGTGGCCGGCGCTCGCGGCGGCCTTCCTGGCGATGAACGGGACGCCGTCCGCCGCGCCCGCACCGGTCGCGCTGCCGCTCGACCCGGCGGCGAGCCGCCTCACCTTCACCATCCACCGGCCCGGAGAGTCCATCGAAGGCACGGCGGGCAGGTTCGAAGGGGAGGTCCACCTGGACCCGTCCGACCTGTCGAGGGGGGCGAGCGTGGTCCTGCGCGTCGAGGCGGTCTCGCTCCAGACGGGGAACCGCATGCGCGACGGCAAGATGCGGAAGGCGCACCTCGAGGTCGAGCGGTTCCCGGAGATCGTCTTTCGCTCGACGTCGATCCAGGTCAAGGAGCGTAAGGCGCTGGTGGAGGGGACGCTCGCCCTGCACGGCGTCGAGCGCAGCCTTATCGTCCCCGTGGCGATCCGGTATGATAACGGGCTCTTCACGGCGGAAGGGAGCGTCACCCTGACGTACAGCGACTACGGGATCCCCATCCCTCGCTTCCTCTGGCTCGTGATGGACGACGCGATCGAGGTGCGGTTCCGCTTCGTGGCGGGACCGGCCCCGCGGTGATCGCGTCGCCCAAGGGCGCGAGAGGGACGACATGGTTCATGTCCGTGAACGGCACTGGGCCGACGATATCGCCGACGAGATCCTGAAGCTGGGCCCGGGCCCGCACGAGATCTCGACCGGCATCTCCCCCTCGGGGGAGATCCACATCGGCAACCTGCGCGAGGTGATCACCGCGGACGTCGTGTACCGCGTCCTCGCGGAGCGCGGCGTCGAGGTGACCCTCGACTATGTGGCCGACAACTTCGACCCGCTGCGCAAGGTCTACCCGTTCCTCGACGCCGCGGTCTACACGAACCACATCGGCAAGCCGCTGTCCGAGTTCCCCTGCCCGTGCGCCGGGCACCCGTCGTACGCCGCCCATTTTCTCGAGCCGTTCCTGGCCTCGCTGGAGCGCCTGAGAATCCGGGTGAAGGTGATCTATGCCGACCAGATGTACAAGTCGGGCCTCCTGGTGCCCCAGATCGTCATGGCGCTCAAGGGACGGGACGCCATCGCCCGTATCCTGCACGAGTGCACCGGGCGCACCATGGAGCCCGAGTGGAGCCCCTTCAATCCCATCTGCGGGACGTGCGGCCGGCTGACCGGGACCCTCGTCACCGGGTTCTCCGAGAAGGCCGAGACGGTCGACTACACCTGCGCCTGCGGCGGGAAGGGGACGGTGTCGATGCGCGGCGGCGGGAAGCTGACCTGGAGGGTCGACTGGCCGGCCCGCTGGGCGCGCATCCCGGTCACCATCGAGCCGTTCGGAAAGGACCACGCGACGCGCGGCGGCTCGTACGACACGGGCGCCCTCATCTGCCGCGACGTCTTCAAGGCCCCGCCGCCGTTTCCCGTGACCTACGAGTGGATCTCCTTCCAGGGGAAGGGGGAGCTCAAGAAGAGCAAGGGGATCGTCCTCTCGGTGCACCGGATGCTCGAGGTCCTGCCCCCCGAGGTGCTGCGCTACCTGGTGGTGAAGACGCGGCCGATGCGGACGATCGGGTTCGATCCCGGGCTGCCGCTCCTGTCGCTCATCGACGAGTTCGACGACGCGGCGGCCCAGGGGCGCGATCCGCGCGCCCTGCAGCTGGCCGGGGCCGACCAGTTCACCCCTGTGGAGGTGCCGTTCCGGCACCTGGTCAACGTCGTGCAGATGGCCGATTTCGACCTGGACCAGGCGGTCGTCATCCTGAAGCGCAACAACTATCCCGTCCCCGACCCGGCGGCGCTCAAGGAGCGGGCCGGATACGCGGTCCGCTGGCTGAAGGAGTTCGCGCCGCCCGAGGTGAAATTCTCGATCGAGCGCTCCCTGCCGCCCGACGCCGCCGGCCTGAACGACGCGCAACGGGCCTTCCTGTCCCGCCTCGCAGGGGCGCTGCGCCCCGAGATGACCGGCGAGGAGATCCACACGCAGATCTATTCCCTGGCGAAGGAGGTCGGGCTCGAGCCGACGACCAAGGCCTTCGAGGCGATCTACCTGGCGTTCATGGGGCGATCGAAGGGCCCGCGCGCCGGCTGGCTGCTGGCGTTCCTCGATCGGCAGTTCGTGATCGATCGCCTGCGCGAGGCGGGGCGGGCGGCGGCATGAGTCGGATCGCCGGCGCGATCGTTCTCGTGGCCGCGCTCGTGAGCCCGGCCGTGCCCCGGGCGGACGCCTCGCCGACGCCCCTGAAGGACGCCTACCTCAAGCGCTTCCTGGGCAAGCCGGCGCCGCCGTTCTCGCTCAAGGACATGGCCGGGCGCCCGGTGAGCCTCGCCGCGTACCGCGGCAAGGTCGTCCTGCTGAATTTCTGGTACTCCGCGTGCTTCCCGTGCCGGCAGGAAACGCCCGACCTCATCGCCCTCTACAAGGCGCACAAGGATCGCGGGCTCGTCATCCTGGGGATCAACACCGACACCATCCTGATGCCGGACGATCCCGGGACGATGCTGAAGAAATTCGTCGAGACCTACGAGATCCCCTATCCGGTGCTCATCGCCGACCGCAGGATGTACGACGACTACGGCCGGATCCCGATCGCCCCGGTGACGCACCTCATCGACCGCGACGGGAAGATCGCCCGGATCTTCTGGGGCGCCTTTCCGGGCGGCGCGTACGAGAGCGTGCTCAAGACCTACCTCGAGGCCCCCCGGCCGTAGACCGCCTTTCCCCATGCCGCGTAGCGGTCCTCCGCCTCGCTTTTGGAGAGGCGCGGCCGCACGACGACGTCCCCTGGGCGCCGTGTCAGGGAGCCGTTCCGCGAGGCCTCGCCATGCCACCACGCCGACGGGGACCGCGTGAGGAGCGCCGCCCCGAGGCAGGTGGCGTCCGGCGACTCCCGGACGACGACCGGTCTCTGCAGCAGGTCGGCCTGGGCCTGCAGGAGCGTCCGGCAGCGGGCCAGGCCCCCGGCGGCCAGCACCGGTCCCGCGCCGTGCCGCCGCGGCGCGGCCCGGACGATCTCGGCGCAGCGGAAGGCGATCGATTCGACCACCGCGCGCAGCAGATCGACGGTCGAGGCGCGCCGCACGTCCCCCGCGAACCGCGGGCGTGCGGACGGGTCCCAGCGCGGCGCTCCCAGGCCGGAGACGGCGGGCAGGAAGTGGACCGTGCGCTTCCGGCCCGGGTCCTTTCCCAGCCGGCGGTCCAGGTCGGTCATGCGCAGCCGCAGTCCCAGCCGCGCGGCCGCCCAGTCGATCGCCGTCCCGGCCGCGTTCACCGGGCCCTCGACCGCGAAGCGCGTCTCGTCCCGGCCCCCCGCGCTCGCCGGCGCGCGCCACGAGGCGACCATCGTCGTCAGCAGGCCCGGGACGCGCAGCAGCCGCGGCCCCGTGCCGATCAGGACGAACGCCCCCGAGCCGTAATTGATCGCCACCGCCCCTTCCTTCCGGCACCCCAGCCCGATGAGCGCTCCCTGCTGGTCGCCGGTCATCGCCTCGAGGCGGAGTGCACGGCCGGCCGCCACGAGGCAGGCCCCTTCCGCCAGGGAGGTCGGCACAAGCGCCGGGAGGGCCGGAGCGTCCAGGAGCGGTGAGAGGCCGAACGCTTCGAAGAGCCCCGGCTCCCAGGCCCGGGCGCCAAGGTCGAACAGCAGCGTGCGCTGGGCGTTGGCGTGATCGATGGCGTAGAGCGCTCCGTCGCTCATCCGCCAGGCGATGAACGTGCCGAGCGTGCCCCACAGCGCCGTTCCGGCAGCCACCCTGCGCCTCAGGCCGCGGACGTTTCCGAGCGCCCACGCCAGCTTCGCCGCCGCGTAGTGCGGGCTCAGGCGAAGCCCCGTGCGCTCGCGGACCAGGTCCTCGAACGCCGCCGGCGTCGACCGGCCGCCACGGCCGGGCCGTCCGCGAAGTCGTTTGCAGAGCGGCGCGCCCCGCAGGTCCTGCCAGGAGTACGCAGGAGTCAGCGGCCGGCCCGTGTCACGGTCCCAGAACAGGACGGTCGAGCGCTGCGTGGCGATGCCGAGCGACTCCGGCTCGCCGCGCCGGCCTTTCGGAAGGATGGCGCGCAGGGCCGACACGGCCGCGTCGAACATCGCCTCGGCGTCGTGCTCGACCCGTCCCCCAGGCAGTCGCCGCGTCGCGATGCCGCGGCGCGCCGTCCTGCCGGCGCTCCCATCGCGCGGCACCAGGAGCGCCTTGATGCTCGAAGACCCCAGATCGAGCCCCGCCGGCATGGGGCGCATTGTAATCCCTGCACGCCGCGCCTCACGTCGGCGATGAAAGCGCAGGCCGGTGCGTTGACGGAAGTGCGGTGTGCGTGCGATTCTGCGGCGCATGCCGGGACTCGCCAACATCCTGACCGTGGACCTGGAAGAATGGTTTCACATCGATGAGCTGGTGATCCCGGCCGGGGAATGGGACCGGCTCCCGAGCAGGGTCGAAGAGAACACCCGGACGCTGCTGGCGCTGATCGACGCGTGCGGGGCCAGGGCGACCTTCTTCACCGTCGGCTGGACGGCGGCGAGGCACCAGGCCCTCATCCACGAGATCCACGAGCGGGGACACGAGGTGGCCACGCACGGCTACCTGCACGGGTCCGTGGCGGCGATGTCGGCGGAGGAGTTCGCGGCCGACCTGCGGGCGGCGCGCGAGGCCGTGGAGGGCTGCACCGGAGAACCGGTCGCGGGCTACCGCGCGCCGCGCTGGTCCCTCGGGGGCCATCCCGGCGGCGGCAGGCGGGGCAGGGCGTCGGGCATGGTCGCACAGGCCATGGATGTCCTGATCCGCGAGGGGTTCCTGTACGACTCCAGCCTGGCGCCGATCGTCCACATCGGAGATCCGGACTGGCCGCGCCACCCGTACCGGATCGCGAGGCCCGGCGGATCGATCCTGGAGCT
>DATNEZ010000559.1:0-4237 GCA_035606645.1 Binatia bacterium | reverse complement strand
CGCGCGCTTGCGGCCGGGCGGCCTGGCGTCCGTCATGGCGGCCACCGTGACGGTCGACGTGGCGACCGGCGCTGCCCGCCTGGCGCGTCGCCTCCCTGGCGATCGCCCACTCCCGCAGCGCGTAGCGGTTCCCACCCAGCTTCACGATCACGTCTTCGTTGAGCAGGGTCTTGAGGATTCTCTTGAACTCGTGGCGGCGGCTCCGATCCAGCCTGAGCAGCCGGACCAGGTCGAGCGTGGTCGCCGGACGGTATCCTGGCCCCCCCATGAGCTCGAGGAGCACCTGCCGGGTCTGCTTTTCGACGCGACTCATCGGCGAAACCTAGCACGAAATCGCCGCGCGGGCGTGTGCTAGGATCGACCCTCTCGCATCGACGGAGGCCATTCGATGATCTCCCGCGGCTGGGGGCCGATCGCCGTCCTCTTGGGCGCCGCCCTGGCCGGTCCGACGGCATGCACCAACGAGAGCCCCTCGCTCCGGATCATCCCGGTCATTCCACCCGGCAACATGGCGATCAGCTTCTCCGCCGACGTGCAGCCGATTTTCACCCGGAGCTGCGCCAAGTCCGGCTGTCACGTCCCAGGTACCGCGTTCTCCGGGCTCGTCCTTGAGCCGGGCCAGGCTTACGCCAACCTGGTCGGCGTGCAGAGCGCCGAGGATCCCACGCTGAAGCGCGTGGAGCCCGGACAGAGCGATCTCAGCTACATCATCAAAAAGCTCGAGGGGACCGGGTTCGGCGACCGGATGCCGGCCGACGGCCTCTACCTTCCCGACGCTGAAATCCAGCTGATCAGGGACTGGATCGATCAAGGTGCGCTGGACAACTAGCCGTCTGCCGCTCTTCCTTCTCGCGCTCGGCCTCCTCGCATCCCCCGCGGCGGCCGGCGATCGTCCATCCCTGCTTCCCCTGCTGCGATCCACTCAGGAAGGGCCTGTCCCCGACAGCCAGACCGTCGAGGTCCCCGCACCGCAAACCGCGGCCGCCGACGAATCGGACCCGTTCGCGAGGGTCGGCCATCTCCTGCAAAGCCGCTGCGCCATGCCGGGCTGCCACCTCGGCACCGAGGCGCGGGCCGGGCTTCGTCTCGAGATCGGCCAGATTTACACGACGGCGGTGAACGTCCGCGCGCATACCGAGCCCTCGTTCCTGCGCGTGGCCCCACGGGCCCCCGACCGGAGCCTCTTGTTCCTGAAGCTCCTGTCGCCGGACGAAGGTCACTATCGCGGCCCGCGCATGCCGCTCGGGATGGATCCCTTGAGCCCCGAGGAGATCGCCCTCGTCCGGAGCTGGATCGAGGCGTTCCCGGCCGACCGCTGGTGGACGCCTGGGCCGGCCGAGCCCTCGGCCCGACCGCCTCGGACGTTTCACGACAGCGCCCTGGTCAACCTTCCGACCTCCGACCCGATCGGCAGGCGGGCGATCGAGTTCCGGATCCTGCACCGGTTCAAGGCGCCGGCGAACGACGCGGGGAGCCACGACTTCTACGGGCTCGACAGCGACGCCTGGGTCTCGATCGGCCTGGCCTATGGATTGGCCGAGACGGTCGAGGTGGGGCTGAGGCGGACCAACCTGCAGCACGACTACGAGGCCTATTCCAAGTGGGTCCCGGTCCGGCAGCGTCCCGGCGGCCCCCCCCTCTCCCTGGCGCTGCGCGGAAGCTTCTCGAACCAGCGCGAGACGATCGGGGTGAACCGCAATCGCTACGGCGCGCAGGCCGTCCTGGCCCGCCGCTTCGGGGATCACCTGTCTCTCATGCTCGTCCCCACCTACGTGACGCGGACCAACTACGTCGATGCGAACGATGAGCGCGGGACCGGGGCCGTGGGCGTGGGCGGCGAATGGCGCCTCAACCACCGGATGGCTGTGACCGGAGAGTGGATCGCCCAGCTCTCCGGCGTCCAGAACGATTTCCAGTCGGGCTCCATCGGCTTCAGCATCGCCACGGCGCGCCACGCGTTCCATGTGTTCGCGACGAACACTCCCGGCGCCCAGACCGACCTGTACGTGACCGGCGGAGACGTCAAGCTCCGTGACGGCGATTTCCGCCTCGGCTTCAACATCTCGCGCACCTTCACGCCGCACTAGATCGCGCCGGAGCATGAAGCCCTGGCGTGCGACACCGGTCCCGGAGCGCCGCGCATGCTAGGATCGTGGGTCTCGCCCCCCAACGGGCGGGCACAATTCCAAGGTGAGGAGGCCCAGCATGAAAAGAACGAGCCTGGCCCTGGCCCTGATCCTGATGGTCGGAGCGCTGTCCGTCACCGTCACGGCCGCCGAGAAGCCGGCGCCGTCCGGAGTCACCCTGAAGGGTGAGATCGTCGATCTCGCCTGCTATCTCGCGCGCGGAGGCAAGGGTCCGGAGCATGCCACCTGCGCCGCCAAGTGCGCCGAGATGGGGCAGCCGATCGGGCTCGCCGCCTCGGACGGCAAGACCTACCTCCTCATGGCCGACCACGCCGACACGAGCGCCTACGCCAAGGCCAAATCGCTCGCCGGCTCCAAGGTCGAGATCCAGGGACAGGTCGCCGCCCGGGACGGAATGAGCGGGTTGACCGTCCTCGCCGTCAAGACACTCTAAGCCCCTCGGCCGAAGCCCCGGGGCGATCCGCGATGCGCAGGGCCTGGGCCTGGCTCGGAACCCTCCTCCTTCTCGCCGTGGCCGCCCGCCTCGGAGCCCCCAGGGTCATCCGCGCCTACTGGCAGAAACAGGAATCCAATGCCGTGCTGCGCGGAGCGGCCATCGCGACGCGCGCGGGCTGCTTCTCCTGCCACGGCCCCCAGGGGACGCGCGGACTGCCCGATCCCGGAAACGGACAGACCGTTCCAACATGGGACGGCGGGATGCCGATGATGTACGTCAGCGGCGAGGAGGAGGTCCGCGAGTACATCCTCGACGGGCTCTCGAAGCGGCGCGCCGCGAGCGTCAGCGCCGCGGCCGAGCGCGAGAAGGCGGCCGTCCGCATGCCGGCCTATCGCGCCGTCCTGCGGAGCGAAGAGGTCCAGGACCTGGTCGAGTATTTCATGGCCGTATCCGACATGGCGGTGATCGAGGACTCGCAGGCGGCGCGCGGGCGCGCCCTGGTGCGCCAGTACCGCTGCGAGGCCTGTCATGGCACGGCCGGAAGCGGCGGCGTCCTGAATCCGGGATCGCTGAAGGGGTACGTCCCGGGATGGCTCGGCGACGACTTCACCGACCTCGTCCGCGACGATCGCGAGCTGCGCCAGTGGATTCTCGAAGGGGGGATCGAGCGTCTCACCCAGGCCCGGCTGGCCCGGTACTTCCTGACGCGCCAGCGCCTCCAGATGCCCTCCTACAAGGCCGCGCTGGCCCCTGGCGACAGCGACGCGATCGGCGCCTACATCCGCTGGCTCCGATCGGAGCCTTAGGAGAAACCCCTACAGGGTTTCCCTCGAACAAAAGCCGGGATCTTCCCCTGCCTTATTACATGTCCTCCCTGAGTGTCGCTACGTGTTGACGGATTTGTCACACAACTCAAGGTAAATCGCGCTTCATCGGTTTGACGGCCGCTGTGGAAAATCTGCGCTCGGCAAGTGCCTGTCCCACGGCCTCTTCGAGAGGGGGGACACAATGTGTCGATCTTCTCCATCTGGCATTCCGCTTGCTCTTCTAACAGCCAACGAAATTCGGAGTTGCGAGTGCGTCGTGATGCGGGAGGGCGACTCACGTGGATCACGCTGGGTGTGTCCGGCGTCTGTCGAGGCTCTGTCTATTGCCCCTGGTGGCGGCGCTCTGCGTCGTCCCGCTGGGCGCCTCGACGATCGTCCACCTGTCGTGGGACGCGAACTCCGAGCCGGACCTCTCAGGCTACAGGCTGCTCTATGGGACGTCCTCCGGGAACTACACGAACACAATTGAAATCGGGAACCTGACGAACTACGACGTGATCGACCTGGCGTCCGGCACGACGTACTACTTCGTCGTCGTCGCCTACGACCTGGCCGGGAACGTGAGCCTGCGCTCGAACGAGGTGTCGGCGCAGCCGATCGTCCTGGCGCCTCTCCCGACGATCTCCGTGACCGATTCGCCCGATCCGGTCGCCGCCGGAAGCACGATCACCTACACGATCGCCTACGCCAACGCCGGCACCGTGACTGCGACCGGGGTGATCCTTGCCGATGGGGTCCCGGCCAACACCACGTTCGTTGCCGCCACTGGGGGCGGGACCCTCTCGGGCGGGGTCGTGACCTGGTCGCCCGGTACCCTGGCCCCCGGA
>DATNEZ010000553.1:0-8777 GCA_035606645.1 Binatia bacterium | reverse complement strand
CACATCGGCCGCGCCCCCGTCCGCCAGGCACACCACCGCGACGAGCGCGGACAGGGCCAGGGAGGAGATGTCTCTAGCCAACGAGTCCGACCTCCTGGAGCCCCAGCCCGGTGTATCCGGGGAAGATCGCATTCACCTTCGCGGGATCGGCCCCCATGTGATCCCGGAGAAGCTCCCAGAAGATCGCGCGGTAGTCGGTGCGCACCAGGAGATACCGGCCGGCATCGCCGAACATGACGCCGTTCGGCCAGGTCCCCGGATCGCAGTTGTAGACGCCGCCGTTCACCGCGCCGCCCGCCGCGAACAGGCAGGAGGCGGCGGCGTGATCGCTGCCGAAGCTGCCGTTTTCCTTGCTGGTCCGGCCGAACTCCGACAGGGTCACGACCACGGTGTCCTGCCAGACCGACGCGTAGGTGCGCTCCTGGCCGGGATCGTACGTCGCCGCCCCGGACAGGACGATACGCAGCGACTTGAGGCCGTACGCCAGCCACGACAGAAGATTGGCCTGCGTGCCGGTGACCTGCCCCTGGCCGGTGTGCGTGTCGAAGCTTCCGAGCTCGGTGCCGGCGAGGCGCGTGCCGTTGGGGCTCGCCGCGTCGCTCTCGAGAAACGACAGGGCGCAGACCTTGAGCGACTTGAAGAACGAGTACGAGTTGGTGCCGAAGCGCGGGCCGGTCGGCCCCGGCGGGTTGGTCGCGTCGGAGACCGGGAACAGGTAGAAGCCGGTGTTCGGGTCCTTCGGGTGCCAGTTCCTCTGGTCCCACGTTCGGTATTCGTCGAGGGTATCGACCAGCTTGATGCCGGTGTCGGTCAGGGCGGGACGGAACGGCTCGAGACCGGTCAGGCCGGTGAAGCGATTGAGCCAGGCATTCTTGATCTTCGTTTTCTTGGGCTCGGAAGGGAGGTAGTCGAAACTGTCGGGATTGGCGACGTTCACGAACTTCTCGTTCCCGCGCAGCAGGACGGGCGGCGTCCCCTGCACGCTGAGCGCCGGCAGATCGACCCCTTGCGCGACGGCGTTCTCGATGATGTAGCGGTACAGCCACCCCTCGAACATCTTGGGCTCCGTGGGGTCGCCGTTCTCCCAGACGCGCTGGTCGTCGAAGTGGGAGCGGCTGTTGTTCGGGAACCCGACGCGATGGACGACCGCCAGATCGCCGGCGTTGAACACGTCCATGGCGTCGGCCATGCTCGGGTGCAGCCGCGCGAACCCGTTCAGGAGATCGATCGAGCTCGCGGGAGGGATGTACAGGGTCGGGCGGTTGGCGATGCTGTACTGGGCGTCGCCGGCCGGGATGACCGTATTGAGCCCGTCATTGCCGCCGCGCATGAAGATGAACAGCAGCCGCTTGTTGCTGAAGGGACCGGCCGCCATGGCGTGGCGGATGAAGGCTCCGGGGAAGAGGGACGACAGGCCGAACCCCGCCAGGGTCAGTCCGGAGCCGCGCAGGAACGAACGGCGTGAGCAGTCGCAGGTCTGGTGGTCGCTCATGGTCCCCTCCTACTGCTCGAGGAACTGGGCGTAGCCCAGCAGGAAGCCGACGGTCTCGCGGATCCGGGAGTCGGTGTAGTTCGCGGTCACCCCGTTGTCGTCGGTGTTCAGGTAGTTGATCGCCGCCTGGCGCTCCGTGGAGGTCAGGGCGCCGCCGAACAGGATCCCCTTGTAGAAATCGACGATGGCCGCCGCGTTGTTGGGGACCGCCGCGGTCGAGACGCCGTTGGCGTTCAGGAGCCCGATGACGTCGGCTCCGAACGTCGCCGCCGTGCGGGTCGCCATGTCGTATCCGAAGTTCTGCCGATCGAGGAGGTTGTTCGTGTCGATCCAGTCGTTGCCGAGCTCGGAGTAGCCGGTCGGGACCGAGTTCAGGTGGAACTGCTCCTGCATCCGCTGCAGGTAGCCGCGGTACACGGTCGGGCCGTCGGTCTTGCCGCGCACCGCCCGCAGGGCGCTCACGACATGCTCGAAGGGGGTCTTGATCTTGTTCCCCACGGCGTCCGGATCGCGCAGGCGTGCCTGGGCGAGGACCGCCCGCAGGACCTCGCGCAGGTCCCCTTTGCCGTGCGGGTTGCCCGCGTCGTTCCACTCGGCGACCACCGCGTCGATCATCGCCGGCGGCGGCTGCTCGTCCACGAAGCGCTGCAGCAGCTTCTTCGCGATGTACCGGGGCGTCGACGGGTGGGCGAGGATGGCGTCCAGGGCGAGGCCGACGTCGTTGATGCCGTTCGCCGGGTTGCCCGCCGTGCTGGGGATGGTCACCTGGTACGGGGTCCCCAGGAAGAGCACCTTCTGGCCGGTGTCGTGCTGGGTGGTCCGGAAGTTCCGCACCCACTGTCCCGCCGGCTCGGAGGGGGTGCAGTACGTGGCCGCGGAGATCACCAGGCAGGCGGCGAGGGGATCGGCGGCCGTGGCGTCGGTCTTCTTGCAGACGTTCCAGCCGGTGAAGACCCGGGCCAGCTCGACGATGTCCTGCTGCGTGTACCCGCCGTCCACGCTCATCGTATGCAGCTCCAGGAGCTCCCGTCCGAAGTTCTCGTTCGGCTGGGCCTTCACGTTCACGTTGGTGTTCAGGTAGATCATCATCGCGGGGCTGAGCGCCATCGCCTCGAGGATCTCCCGGAAGCTGCCGTTGAACGCCAGGTCGCGCAGCTCGTTCTGGAGGTCGTAGTGCAGCTTCGTTGCCTGGAGGTTCTGCGTATCCGGGCAGGCGGCGTAGAAGCCGAAGAACCCGCTGCTCTCCCGCCAGTCGGTGTTGAAGTGGTTGTCCCAGAACATCGTGGCCTGCTGCTCGAGCTGCCGCCGGGAGTAGACGGCGTTCACCACGTCGAGGCCGCCCAGCTCCTGCACGGTATCGGGCGGAACCAGGAGCGCTGTGCGCGAGCTCAGCTCGGTGTTGCTCGCCTCGTCGATCGTGGCGGGATTCAGCTGCTCGTCGATGTACCCCTGCACGCCGAGCGCCGTGATCCGGTCGCGCGACCATTCGTCCCAGCCGTAGCCGGTCCGATCGAGGATGTGGCCGCGCATGACCGGGTCGCACTGGCCCCGCAGCGCCCGCGGCGCGCCCGTCGACGACGTCCCGGCGGTTCCCTCGCCGTCCAGGTTCGACTCGGCGGTGACCAGGTAGAAGTACGCCTGCCCCAAGGGGGGCTGGGCCGGGCTCGGGAACGCCGTCCCGGCGATCTCGTCGCCGTGGCACTGCGCCCCCTCTCCGAGGGCCAGCCACGAGGTCAGGCCCCGGTAGACGTTGTAATCATCGGCCCCCGCGGTCGGAGTCCAGGTCAGGTTCGAGGCCTGGTCGATGTCGGGACCGGCCACTTCGGCCGGGGGAGCGGCGCGGACGCTCTCCGGGACAAGCAGGATGAAAAGGACCGAAAGGATGACTGCGGAAAGATGGGGAGCTGGCCTCGGCATGGGCGTCTCCTTGCGTTTCGCGTCCCGCGGTTCGACGTATGGGAGTCTTGTACCGCGGAAATGGTTTATCTGCCACATCGAAATCCGGTTCATTGCATTTTCCCATCCCGGAACCTAGACTCGGCTGGTGAGCGACGCGGCCCGGATCGAGGCGGAAATCCCCGAAGGGGGCGATGCGCGGCAGGCCGGGCCGGCGCGACGCTTCCTGTTCCATTCGGGCCTGTCGGTCCTTGCCTCGCCGCTTCCCGGAGGTCTCCTCGTCGCGTCACGCCAGCTCTCCGCGGGGCGGCCGCTCGGCGCGCTCCTGACCGTCCTTCTGACGCTGGCGGCGACCGGCGCCGGCCTCCTCGTCGCGTTCCTCCTGCCCGTCGCAGCACCCGTGGCCTGCCTCCTCCTCGTGCTGATGGCCGCGGCCGGAGGGTCCGCGATCGCCTGGCGCGAGACGCAGGCGGGGCTGGCCCCCTTCACGCGCGTCCCCGGCGACCGGCGGCTGGTCCTGCGCGCCGTGCTCTGGGGGCTGGTCGTCCCGGTCCTCTGGATCCCGCTCGCCTGGTTCATCGCCACGCTGAGCAGCCCGTGGGGGCCCGAGGCGATCTTCAAGCCGTCGATGCAGTGGCGCGTCCTGGCGGCGGCCGCCCTCTGCCTCGCGCCGCTCGGCGTCGCGATCGGAGTGGCGCGCGGGCTGCTCGAGCGGCGGTTCCGGATCGGCACGCCGCTGGCGTTCGCCGCCACGCTTCCGGCGCTGATCCTCGCCCTGCTTCCCGGCGTGACGACGATGGAGTTCGTCCACAAGAGCCTCCTGCTCCCGGACCTGAACGCCTGGCCACCCGCCTTTGGAGGGGGCTGGATGTTCTACGGGGAGCTCGTGCTCGCCGCGTTCCTTCTGCTGACGGCGGCCGATTACCTGAGCGACGGCCCGGGGATCCGCTCCTTCCTGCTGCGCCTGTCCATTCTCGCCGCCGTGCTCGTGGCCGCCCTCCTGCACGGCGACGTCCTGGACAGCTCGCTGCCGGTCGCGGCGCGCCAGCGGATGGCCTACGACCAGGCGGCGCGGGGCGACGATGCCGCGGCCTCCCGGTCCTGGCGCTGGATCCTGCGCCGTGCCCCCGTCGCCTCGGTGACCTGCCGCGCGGCCGAGCAGTGCGCCCTCGCGGCGATTCGCGCCGGCAGCCCGGACGAGGCGCGCGAGGCGCTCGAGCGTCTGGACGGGAGGCTCCTGGCGGAGTTCCCGTGCGCGGCGACCAGGCGGATCGCGGAGGCCCTTCTGCTCACGCCCCTCGACGGGGCCGGCGCGGCGACGGCCGCCGCCCCGCCGGTGCGGCCCGAGACCTACCTCGATCCGTCCTGGAGCGCCGTCCTCACCGCCGTCCGTGCCGCGCTCCCGGAAGTCAGCGAGGCGCAGGTCAAGGATCGCCTGCGCAAGCTCTCGACCGATTCCCGGGAGATCGAGCTGCCGCGCCTGGACGGGCTCGACGATCTGCGCATGATGGTGCGGCGGCTCGGATGCGAGGCCTACGTCGCCCCCGCCGCGAAGATGGGCGACCTGCTGGCCCGGGGCAGGCCGGTGCTCTTCCGCGATCCGCTGCGGCGGCAGTGGGGCGTCGTGATCTGGCGCGCCCCGGGGGCGGACGCCGTCGTCTGGCTCGACTACACGCGATGGGACACCGAGCGGGAGCGACCGCTCACCCGGAGGGAGGTCCGGCAGCTCCTGCGCGGCGACGATCGCCAGGATCCCGGGCGCGGGGAGGTGTTCGCCGAGGTCCGGGCGCTCGAGTCGGAGTCTCTCCTGCGCGCCCGGCTGGCGAGCGACGGGGACTGGGTCGCAGCGGTCGTCCCCGCGCCGGTCGGCGGCAGGAGCCCCGCGCCCGAAGGCTCCGACGCGGCCAGGGGAGATCTCCTCGTCCGGATCTGGGAAGGGCGGCACCGCATCGAGAGCGGGGCGTACCGGCTCGCGGCGGGCCTCGCCGCGCGGTTGCCGCCCGGGGCCGCGTCTGCCGAGATCCTCGAGATCGGCAGGGCGGGAGACGAGAGCCGGGAAGCGCCGCTGCCGGGTCGGGCCGTTCCCGCGGACCGGGCCTCGATGGCCGGTCCAAGGCTCACCCCCGCGGCCGTCGCGCGCCTCTCACCGTGGGCGCTGAGACAGGTCATCGATCTGGGGGAGAGGTTCTCCAGCCTGGCCTGCGAGGTCCGCCAGGCGGCGCTCGAGCGGCTGGTCCGCGACCTGCCCGACGACGCGCCCCTGCTCGAGAAGCTTCTCGACCAGACGCTGGAGAGCGGAGGCGAGCCGGCGATCGTGCGCACGGCGATCGACCTGGCGCGGGCGCGATCCTTCGATCAGCCTTCCGTCCTTCGGGCGCTGGAGGTCGTGGCACCCCTGGCGGCCGGGCGCCCCGAGGCGAAGGCGGCAGTGGCGGAGCTCCTGCGCCGCCTGCCGCACGCTTCCGGAAAGGGGGAGGAGGCGGGCCCCGACGAATCGGTGCCTCAGCGGCCGTGGAAGTCGATGGCGCCCTACTGCGCCGCGCGGGCGGCGCTCGCGGACAGGCCGCGTGAGGCGGTGCGCTGGTGGCGGCGGGCCGTGGACATCGACCCGCTGCGCGCCGCGTATCGCATCCGCCTGGCGGAATCGCTGGAGTCGACCGGGGACAAGGACGAGGCGGCCCGCCAGAGGCGCGCGGCACGGGACCTCGAGGAAGTCCCCTCGTGTCATCGGGTAGAGCGATGAGCGACACGCCGAATGTCCGCCCGGCCGGGCTGCGACGGATCGTCGCCATCGGGCTGTTCGCCTCGCCCGCCGCGGCGGCCTGGATCGTCGGAGGGCTCGTCGCGGGGCAGGGGAGGCGGCGGCTCGCCGCGTGCCTGCGCGTCGCAGGGATCGCGGCGACCCTCGTGATGGCCGTCGGCGTCCTCATCCTGCCGGTGCGCTGGGAGGCGGCCGCGGCGCTCTGGTCGGGGTTCTGCGTCGCCACGACCGCCGGCCTGGCCGGCTGGGCGCGCGCCACGGGCGCCATCCAGCCGGGGTCCCGGCCCGTGCACGAAGGGCGGGCCCGCGACGCCATAAGGGCCATCGCCGCGGTCGTCTTCGTGATGCCCCCCCTGGTGATGTTCGCGCACCTGGTCGGCGCCGCGTCGGCAGGGTGGCTCCTGGTCCGCTTCGACCCCTCGGTCGGCGATCCGAGCGCGATGTTCGGCTCGATCGCCTGGGGATTCCTCTTCGGCATCCCGATCGGGGTCGCCTTCGTGGTCCTGTCGCAGCGGCGCGGCCACCTGAAGACCCCGGCCGATCTCGGGCGGGCCGCCCTGTCGTTCGCCCTGGTCCTCATCCTCACCGAGATCTGCCTGTCGACGTCGGCGACGGCCCTGCGCACCATCATGATCGGGGCCGAGCTGGCCTCCGAGAGCAGCGCGATGCAGGACGCCGTCCTGCACGCGGTCCTCTATACCGCGTCGATCCCGCTGGCCCTCCGCCTGGCCTGGGGCGGAGGCCGGGGGGCCCGGCGGCTCCTCGGCACGATGGTCCTTCTGGTCGCGGGGCTGGCGAACCTCCTCCTGGTCCTGGGGTACACGGCCCGGGTGCAGTTCGTGCTGGGACGCCAGCTCGAGAAGTCCGGACGGATCGAGGCGGCCCTGAGGTGGTACGGGCGCAGCCTGTCGGCACGGTCCACGCCGCTCATCGAGAGCTACCTGCAGCACCGCATCGGCCTGATCGACTACAAGCTCGGCCGCCTGGACCAGGCCGCCGCCTCCTTCCGCCTCGTGCAGACGACGCGCAACGCCAACAAGGAGCTGGTGAGGCAGAGCGCCCACTACCTCGATCAGCTGGCCCGTCACCAGGAGGGGCGCCGCGTGGTGCTCGAGGGGGTGGAGGTGCGCACCGAGCTGCGCGAATCGTACTGCGCGCCGAACACCCTGGCGCTGGTGATGAACTACTGGGGGCATCCGCTGTCCCCCGCGGCGATCGGGGAGAAGGTCGCGCTCATCGGGGGAGGGACGCCGCTCTCGGGGATCCGGTTCCTGTGCGAGGAGAACGGCCTGGATCACTGGGTCGTCCCGTTCGCGACGATCGCCGACCTGCGCTGGCTCGTCGACCGCGGCCTGCCGGTGCTCGCGTACCTGCCGGGGCACGTGCTCGCCGTGTTCGGGTACGACACCCGCCTCGGCACGCTGGTCACCTACGACACGGCGACCTGGGACATCTGGGTGGACGAGCCCCAGCCCGATTTTCTGGAGCAGTGGGGGAGGACCCTGTTCCTGATGGGGGTCGTCCTGCCCCGCGACGGCGGGCCGCCGGCCGCCGAGGAGATCCGCCGTCGCTTCAGCGGGCGATCCTCCGAGGCCGCGTGGCACTGGTGGCTGTCCCGCGAGGTCCGCAGCAGGGACGAGGCCGCGGCGCACCTGCGCGCCGCGCTCGTGGCGGATCCCGCCTTTTTCCCGGCGGCGTTCGAGATCCTGACGCGGTCCCCGTCCGACCGCGCCTGGGTCCGCGACCACACCGACGGCCCGGCCATCGTGGCCGGCGCGAGAGCGCTCCTCAAGCGCGAGCACGCCTCCCTCTCCATCGCCGGGGGGCTGGCCCGCTGGCACTACCTCAACCAGGACTGGCAGGCGCTTCTTGATCTGGTCGACTGGCTCGATCAGCACCGGCGCCCCGGCCCCGGCCGCCTCGAGGCCGGCATCGCCGCCGCCCGGCTCGGGCGCTGGGCGCGCGCCGCCTACCTGCTGGGCGCCGCCGATCTCGAAGACGAGGGGGAGGCGGGGCTCTACGAGGCGCTCGCGCAGGAGACCACCGGCCGGAACGACGAAGCGGTCACCACCGCGGCGCAGGTCATCGCGGAAAACCGCGGCGACGTCCTCGAGCCCGCGCTCGACATCATCGAGAGGTTCGGCGCGGGGCGCGGCCCCGGCTTCCTCGCCGACGTCTACCACGACTACCTGCAGGACCGCCCGTTCGACATCGCGCGCCAGATCCGGATGGCCTCGCTGACCCTCGAGGCGATCTCCCGCGGCGGCAGCCGGAACACCCGGACACGCCTGCACCGCGCCCGACTCGCCGCGCACCTGGCGGAGGCCCTCGCCGAGCGACCGGAAGACCGCATCCGCGCCTCGAAGCTGGCCCGACGCCTGGACGATCTGCAGCTGCCGTCGGAGGACGATGCCGATGACGACGAGGGGTCGTACGAGGACGAGGAATAAGGTCGGATCGGCTATCCCCTGGTTTTCTGGCCCGGTCGTCCTCCCGGGGCACCTCGATATTTGGTCTTGACTTCCGTATACCTCACCGGATATTCGTAGGCCATCGAGACTCACCCGCGCGGTTCGCCGGACAGATCATCCTGCGAGGATGTCCATGGATTTCGAAAAGGGCCGATTC
>DATNEZ010000499.1:0-3136 GCA_035606645.1 Binatia bacterium | reverse complement strand
AGCACCACGAGCCTCTCCATCAGGTTCCTGAGCTCGCGCACGTTGCCCTGCCAGGGCATCTGGATGAGCAGGTCCACCGCGCGGGGCGAGAGGCGCTTGGGCTTGACGTCGTTCTCGACGCTGGCCAGGCGCAGGAAATGCTCGGCCAGCTCGGGAATGTCCTCGCGCCGGTTGCGAAGGGGCGGGACGGCGACGGTCAATACGTTGATCCGGTGATAGAGGTCCTCGCGAAACGTCCCGCGCGCGATCTCCTCCGGCAGGTTCTTGCTCGTCGCGGAAACGATGCGCACGTCCACCGGACGGGGCTCCGAGCTGCCCACGGGAGTCACGATCCCCTCCTGCAGGACGCGCAGGAGCTTGGCCTGGGTGATGAGGCTCATGTCCCCGACCTCGTCGAGGAACAGCGTGCCCGTGGTCGCCGATTCGAACTTCCCCTTGCGGTCGGCCACCGCTCCCGTGAAGGCGCCCTTGACGTGGCCGAACATCTCGCTCTCGATCAGCTCGCTGGGGATGGCCGCGCAGTTGAGCTCGATGAAAGCCCGGTCGCGGCGGGGCGAGAGCGCGTGGACCGCGCCCGCGATCAGCTCCTTGCCCGTCCCGCTCTCCCCCGCGATGAAGACGCGGCACTTCGTCGGCGCGGCCATCTCGATGAGCTGGTAGATGCGCCGCATGGGCTCGGATCGCCCGACCATGCCGTAGCGCGAGCCGTCCGCGACCTTCTCGAGGTCCGTCTCTCCGCCCGGGAGCGGCGGATGGAGGATGCGGTCGAGGATCTGGAAGAGGCGATCGCGGGAGACCGGCTTCTCGAGGAAGTCCGTCGCCCCCACCTTCATGGCCTCCACGGCCTCGGAGACGCTGCCATGCCCCGAGATGACCACGACCGGCGTGCCCGGAGCCTGGCGCTGGAACTCGCGCAGGACGTCGATGCCGGTGCCGTCGGGGAGCCTCAGGTCGAGCAGGACCGCGGCCGGCCGGTGCTCGGAGAACAGGCGCAGGCCCTCGCCTACGGTGGCCGCGGACAGGGTCTTGTGCCCGCGGGCCTCGAGGAGCTCCACGCAGGTCTTCCGGACCACGTCGTCATCGTCGATGACGAGGGTCGGAGGGAGCGCCGGCTCCAGCATTCACGCATGCTATCATCCGAATTCAGAAGGTGGGAGTGATGGCTCGCATGCCCTGGCGCGCGGTCGTGCTCGGCGTGGCCGCCCTCAGCGCCCTGTCCTGTAACGCCTTCAAGCGCACGGCGGGGCCCGATGCCGCGCCCTTCCCGAACCCGCCGGGCACCGCCGCCGTGACCATCGAATACGACCAGGTCCCGGAGTGCGTCGAAGGGTCGCCGCGGTGCCAGGACAATGTCGTCTTCTTCGGGAGCTGGATGCAGCAAGGCGAGGAGTTCTTCCTGACCAAGGAGCCCGGCCGCTGGATCTGGCGCGGGACGGCGCTGCGGGTGCCCGTGAACTTCCCGCCGAGCGCGGTGAGCCAGCCGTATCAGGTCCGCGTCTACGATCCCCACATCGTGAGCGGCCCCACCGAAGGGGTCACCGCGGATCGGCTCAAGGTGGGAGGCGAGGCGCTCGTGCGCTTCTATTCGCCGGGGAACCCCTCGGAGTCGGGGCTGATCTTCATCGACCAGAACGGGCTGGGCCACACGCCGTTCTAGAGCCGTCCTCGCTCCGGGCCCTCCGCCCTACCGCCGGATGCTGCTCAGCCGGGCGCGATAGTCCTCCAGCATACGGCCCTGGGCAGACGAGCGATCGGTGATGTATTTCGACGCGTCCCGCAGGTAGTCCTCGGTCACCTTGTACTGCTGCTTGGCGAAGGCCTCCGCGGCCATCTTCAGGTAGATGGCGGCCACCTTGCCCCGGGTAGCGTCGTCGTCGGGAACCCAGATGAGGGCCTCGCGGTACTGCTCGATCGCGGCCAGCGGCTCCTCCTTCTCCTCGGCCAGGAAATCCCCGTACCGGGCCAGCGGCTCCGCGGTCTCCTTCTCCTTCTTGCGGCGGACCATCTCCTTGAAGCCCGCCTCCGACGCGTCGAGGCGGCCGACGCGCCGGCCGAAACGGATGATCTCCTCGACGGGCGCGGGTGACGTCGGATCGGCCTGCATCGCGACCTGGAAGGCGCGGATCACCCGGTCGACGCTGGCGTCGACGGGAAGCGGCGCGGCGGGCACGGGCGGCTTCTTGTGCTTGGCCGCGTCTTCGGCCAGGTCGTATTGGTGCGCGGCGTGAGGGGCGAGGAGCTGCCCCAACGCGAGATGGGCGCTGGCGTTGTCCGGCTTGGCGGCGATGGCCTTCTCGTAGAGCTGCGCGGCCTGGATCTCTTCCGGCTTGAGCTCGGGCGCCGGAGGCGGCTGCCATCCGCGCGGGGTCGGGACGGGCGGGGGTGGGGGCGTGGGCAGAGGCGCGGACTCCGCCTTCTTCGCCCAAACGCGGCCCTGGTAGTAGAGCGAATCCGGATCGTCCGGCGCCTTCTGCAGCTCGGCCAGGGCGGCGTCGAGCTGCCCCGATTCCAGGAGCGATTTACCTTCCCGAGCGGAGCTGGACAGGTTGCCGTCCGCTCCCCGGGAGGCGGGGCCTTTGCAGCCCGACACCACGAGAGAAACGGAGACGACCGCGCAAGCCGCGGCCAGGGTCCTCAGCGCGAGGCCTTCGCGGCCCCCGTGCGGCGCAGCCGTTCGACCGCGCGGTTGGCCTTGTCCGCCACGGTCTGGCTGGGGTCGTTGATGAGCGGGGTCAGGCGCGGGATCGCCTCCGGATCGCCGAAGGACGCGATGATGTCGCACAGGGTGGCGCGGATTTCCGCCTCCGGGTCGTTCAGGTAGGGATAGAGCTCGGGCAGGATCGCCGGCCCCATCTCCTGCAGGTAGCTCCGGCTGCGCGTGCCCAGGGTGCGCGACGGCAGGCTGAGCACGATCGTGTCCAGGAACGCGCGGTCGCCCAGGAGCACGAGCGCGAAGCTGTAGGCCAGCCGCAGCTCCTCGTTCTTTTCGCGCTGGTAGTCCTTCTTGAACGCGGGCAGGCGGGAGGCGTCCGAGATCCGGCCCAGGCCCTCGATGGCCAGCCGCTTGCGCTCGGGATCGGGGTCCTGCACGAGCTCCTGGAACAGGTCCGCCTGCGCGGGATCGCCGATGCGGCTC
>DATNEZ010000484.1:0-2571 GCA_035606645.1 Binatia bacterium | reverse complement strand
CCCGTTCGGCCTGTTCGTCGAGCTCCAGGAGTTCTTCATCAGCGGGCTGGTCACGATCGAGTCCCTTCCCGGTGATCGCTATCGCTTCATCGAGAAGAAGCAGATCCTGAAGGGGGAGCGCTCCGGCCGGGTGTTCAAGCTGGGGGACCGGGTCCGGGTGCGGGTCGATCGCGTCGACCAGTTCCATCTCCGGGCGGAGTTCTCGCTGCTGGAGACGGGGGGACCCGCCCCGCCGGGGAGGCACGCGGAGCGGGAGCGACCCGCGCCGCACCGGCGCCGGCGCCGCGGGCGGGCGGGGGCCTGACCGGTGCCGGCCGGGTACGAGTTCTTCGAGCACACGGCCGACGCGGGGGCCGTGGTCCGGGGAGCGACGCTGTCCCGGCTGTTCGAGAACGCCTCCCGCGCCCTGTTCGACCTGATCTGCGACCGGCGCACCGTGCGTCCGCGGCGCTCGGTCCGCATCGCGGTCACGGGCTCGAGCCTCGAGGACCTGCTGGTGCGCTGGCTGAGCGAGCTGCTCTACCAGCAGGAGACCCGGGGGCTGATGTTCTCCTCGTTCCGGGTCGAGCGCGTCGATCGCGGGCAGCTGCGGGCCCGCGGCACGGCCCGGGGAGAGCCGATCGATCGCGCGCGGCACCGTCTGCGCCGCGAGATCAAAGCGATCACCTATCACCAGATCCGCCTGGTGCGCGGCCGAAGCGCCTGGCGGGTCCGCATCGTCTTCGACGTCTGACAAGGAGCGACGCATGACCAGGCCCGGTGCAATCGAAATGGAACGACTCGACGAGTGCCGCGTCCGCATCAAGGCGCAGGGGGCGATGAACGTTCCCGGCATCGTGTTCGCCGACGAGCGCCTGATGCAGGGGATCCGCGAGGACCAGGCCCTGCAGCAGGTGGTCAACGTCGCCTGTCTCCCGGGCATCGTGCGCGCCTCCCTGGCGATGCCCGACATCCACTGGGGATACGGGTTCCCGATCGGCGGCGTGGCGGCGTTCGACCTGGACCGGGGCGTCATCTCGCCCGGCGGCGTCGGGTACGACATCAACTGAGGGGTCCGCCTCCTGCGCTCAGGTCTGAGCGCCGGCGAAGCGGAGGGGCGGCTGCGCGATCTCGTCGAGGCGCTCTTCCGCAACATCCCGACCGGGGTCGGCTCGCACCGCAAGGACCTCCGGCTCGACGCCCGCGGGATCGACCGCGTGCTGGCCGGCGGCGCCCCCTGGGCGGTGAAGAACGGCTTCGGAGACGCCGCAGACCTGGCGCACATCGAGGAGGGGGGCTGCCTCGAAGGGGCGCAGCCGGGCCAGGTCTCCGATCGCGCCCGGGAACGCGGCCGGCCGCAGCTCGGCACGCTCGGCTCGGGAAACCACTTCGTCGAGGTCCAGAGGGTCGAGACGATCTACGACGAGGCGGCCGCGCACGCCCTGGGCCTCGACCAGGACGCCCTCGCCATCTCGATCCACACCGGCTCCCGCGGGCTGGGCTACCAGGTGTGCGACGACTTCCTGCAGGTCATGCTCCGGGCGTCGCGCGCCTACGGCATCGCGCTGCCGGATCCGCAGCTCTGCTGCGCACCGGTCAAGTCGGAGGAAGGGAAGCGTTACATCGGCGCCATGTACGCCGCGGCGAACTACGCGTTCGCCAACCGGCAGGTGATCACCCACTGGGTGCGGCAGTCGTTCGAGGAGGTGTTCCGCAAGGGACCGCGGGACCTCGGCATCGAGGTCGTCTACGACGTCTGCCACAACATCGCCAAGGTGGAGACCCACCTGGTGGACGGTGTCGAGCGCAAGCTCTGCCTGCACCGCAAAGGGGCGACCCGCGCTTTTCCGCCCGGACACCCTCAGACGCCCGAGGCCTTCCGGAAGGTCGGCCAGCCGGTCCTGATCCCGGGGGACATGGGACGGTACTCGTACGTGCTGGTGGGGACGCAGAGGGCCTACGAGGAGACGTTCGGCTCGACCTGCCACGGCGCCGGAAGGAGGATGAGCCGCACCGCCGCCAAGAAGGCGGCCCGGGGCAGGCCGATCGTCCGCGAGATGGAGGACCGGGGGATCTTCGTGCGATCGGACGGCTATGCCACGCTGGCCGAGGAGATCCCCGAGGCCTACAAGGACGTCGCCGAGGTGGTGGACGTCGTCGATCGGGCGGGCATTTCGCGCAAGGTCGCGCGGCTCGTGCCGGTGGCGGTCATCAAGGGTTGAGGCTCGGGCGGGGGCGCTTCAACCCCCGAGGGCCGGGCGCGCGCCGCGCCGGGCCTGCCGCCGCCTTGACGGTCTCTTCCTTCGGCTGCAGGGCCGCGTCGAGCACCTCGTCCACGGTCTTGACGAAGCGGAACTCCAGGCCGCCGAGAACGCTGTCCGGAATGTCGTACAGGTCCTTCTGGTTCTCGGCGGGCAGGATGATCGTCGTGATCCCGGCCCGGCGCGCCCCGAGGACCTTCTGCTTGACCCCGCCGATCGGCAGCACCTTGCCCCGCAGCGTGATCTCGCCGGTCATCGCGGTCGAGGGCCGGCACAGGCGGCCCGTCAGGAGCGAGGCGATGGCGGTCGCGATGGTCACGCCGGCCGAGGG
>DATNEZ010000477.1:0-6101 GCA_035606645.1 Binatia bacterium | reverse complement strand
ACGTGCAGGTCGCTGTTCCCGGCGATGATCAGCTCGTGCGTCTGCGGGTCGCGGCGAAACTGGATGGTCGGGTCCTCTTCCGCCAGACGGTGCAGCACCTGGGAGATCTTCTCCTCGTCGGCGCGCGACTTCGGCTGCAGGGAGAAGGTGATCGAGGGCTCGGGATAGGTCACCTTGGGATAGAGGATCGGGTGCGCCTTGTCGGCCAGCGTATCGCCGGTCTCGGTCTCCTTCAGCTTGGGAATGGCGGCGATGTCCCCGGCCCGCACCTCGGTGACGCTCTCCGATTCCTTCCCCTGCAGGACCAGGATGGCGCCGAATCGCTCCTGGGTGTCGCGGCTCGCGTTGTGCACCGTCGTGTCGGACTTGATGACGCCGGAATAGACCCGGAACAGCGAGATCTTCCCGGAATAGGGATCGGCAATCGTCTTGAAGACGAACGCCGAGGCCGGCTCGTCGGCCTTGCCCTGGCGTTCCACGGGTGCGTGGTCCTTGGGAGCCTCCCCCTTGTAGGGGGCGCGCTCGCCGGGGTGCGGCAGGCAGGCGACCAGGGTGTCCAGGAGCGGGTGGGCGCCGATGTTGAGGAGGCCTGAAGCGGCCAGGACCGGGTAGAGCCGGCGCTGCTTCACCCCCCGGGCCAGTCCCTGGGTCAGGTCGTCCTGCGACAGGGTGCCGCTCTCGAAGAACTTCTCCATCAGGGCGTCGTCCACCTCGGCGACCATCTCCATCAGCCGGTCCCGCGCTTCCTTCACCTCGGCCGCGAGCTCCGCCGGGACGTCCTGGACCTTGTGGCGGCCGCTCTCGTCCTTCTCGTAGAGGAAGGCCTTGTTGGCGACGAGATCGACGACGCCCGAGAACCCCTTCTCCGCGCCGATCGGGATCTGCACGGGAACCGCCTGGCGGCCGAACGTCCGGGTGATCGACTCGAGGGCGCGCGCGAACGAGGCGTTCTCGCGGTCCAGCTTGTTGATCACGAACATCCGGGGGAGGTCGAACCCCTCCGCGTAGCCCCAGGCCTCCTCGGTCTGCACCTCGACGCCGGACACCGCGTCCACCAGCACCAGGGCCCCGTCGACCACCCGCAGCGCCGCCTTGGCGTCGGCGATGAAGGCGCCGTACCCGGGGGTGTCGATCAGGTTGATCTTGACCTTCTTCCACTCGAGGTGGCAGAGGGCGGACGAGATGCTGACCTTGCGGGCGATCTCCTCCTCCTCGAAATCGGTGACGGTCGTCCCCTGGTCGACGCGACCGAGGCGATTGACCGAGCCGGAGGAGAACAGGAGGGAGGAGGTGAGGGAGGTCTTGCCGGAGGAGCCGTGGCCGACGATGGCCACGTTGCGGATTTCCGAGATCTCATAGACCTTCATGCGTGGGCTCCCTCAACCCGCGCACGTCACTTCCCGGCTTTGATGTCCTCGTAGATCTTCTGCACCACCGGTTTCACGAGGGGACAGCGCGGGTCGTTGACGTAACAGCGGGCCAGCGTGTCGTTCTTGCAGCCGCAGGAGCAGATCTCGCTGTTGACGCGCTGCAGGAACTTCTCCTTCTGCCCGCGCTTCAGTCCCGCGATGTCGATCCCCGGCAGTTCGGTGAAGTAATTGGCGACCGCGACGATCGGCATGGTGTTCGTCGGAGCGGGCTCGCCCTGGACCGCCCCGGCGGCATTCTGCGGGAGGAGCTCCGGGGCCTGCGCCGCGTTGTCCTCGTCCTCCCCGGCGGCCGCGTTTTTCTGCGATTCCGGCTCGGCGGGTGCCGGGGTCGCCTGCGCCTGAGGCTCTTCGTTCGGCGCCGCGACCCCGGGAGCGGCCGTCTTCGAGCAGGCGGCGGTGGCCAGGCACATGGCCAGGAGAACTGCGACGAATGGACCGTGTCCGCGGACGATCGGCACCGGACTTCCCCCTCTCGGTCTGAACAGCTTGACAGAAGCGGGGAGTGTAACGCCGGCCCCGGGTCAAGTCAAGAAACCCGGTCCAGGGGCGCGCGGCGCGCGGATTGCACGCGGATATAATGCGTGGCGGGAGGACCCGCCGCGCTTGCTGCCGCCGCCGAGACCCGCCGAGCGAGATCTGAGCGAGTCCGTCCTCTCGCTCCTGCGCGGCGAGGCGCCGGCCGCACAGGCGTCCCCCGAGGAAATTGACAGGTGCTTGCGCCGGTACGAGTGCGGCGGATACCTTCACGCCGCATGGTCGGCTGCGCGCCGCCTCGACTCGCTTCCCCGGGACTGGGCCGAGGGAATCCGGAGGACCCACCGCAAGACGGTCGTGGACAACCTGGCGGCCCTCGCCGAGTTCCGTCGGTTCGCCGGGCACCTGGCGGAAGACAAGGTCCCGTTCATCCTCCTGAAGGGCTGCGCCTACCTCCTGGACCTGTACCCGGATCCCGGAGGGAGGATGCTGACCGACATCGATCTTCTGATCAGGCGCCCGGATGCAGGACGGGTCGCCCGCCGGCTGGCGGGGGCCGGTTACACGGGAGAAGTGGGAAGCGATTTTCCGGAGAACAGACGGTTCGAGATGTGGTACCCGGGCGCCGCGCACTGCCGCTTCGAGTTGCACTGGCGGCTCGGCCTGCCGACGCGGTCCGATCTGGACCAGGAGTCTATCTGGACGCACGCCGTGCCGGGGATCCTCGAGGGGATTTCCTGCCGCCGGCTGGCGCCCGAGGACGCCGTGCTCTATCACGTCCTGCATGCCGCCGATCATTACTTCGGGCCCTCCTTGAAATGGACGCTCGATCTGAGGGAGATGTTCCGCAAGTGGCGGTTGGATGAGGGGGTCCTTCTGGAGCGCGCTCGCGCCTGGCGCTGCCGTACCGCCCTGCACCTGGCCTTGCGTCAACTCGACAAGGTGTTCCCGGGCGCGGCTCCGCCGCGACTGCTCGGGGGGACGTCCCCCGGACCGATTCGGTCCCTGCTCCAGCGCGGTTACCTGTCGTCCGATCCCCTCTCCTTCCTGACCGTGCGGGGCGATTCGCCGTGGAGATATCCACAGCGTTGCCTGCTTGTGGACAGGGTCCTTGACTCCTTCCTCCTGACCCTGCAAGTCATGTCGCGCCCGGTGTCCAGGCGGCTGGCGGGCCCGCCCGCGCCTCCATGGGAGTGGCGCGATTGACCCTCGGAATCCGCGGGTGGTAGTCTACGAAACGTGCGCAAGCCCCGATTGAAGCAGGTTTCGTGGGACATCCCTCGGCGGCCCCTGGGGGCCCACATGTCCATCGCCGGAGGCGTCGACCTGGCGATCGCGCGCGGCGTGTCCATCGGTTGCGCGGCCATCCAGCTGTTCACCAAGAGCAACAACCAGTGGGCCGCCCGGCCGCTTCCGGAGGACGAGGTCCTGCGCTTTCGAAGCGAGCGGGCGCGCCTTGGGAGCTTTCCGGTGGTGGCGCACGACTCGTACCTGATCAATCTCTGCTCGCCGGACGAGGTGCTCTACGAGAAGTCGGTGGACGCCTGCGGTCTCGAGCTCGAGCGCTGCGCCCGCCTGGGGATCGAGACCCTCGTCGTGCATCCGGGCGGCCACATGGGACAGGGGGAGGAGTTCGCCATCCGCCGGATGGCGGCGGCGATCGATCGCATCCACGATCGGGTGCCGCGGAGCGACGCCTCGATCGCCCTCGAGACGATGGCGGGGCAGGGCACGGTGATAGGGCACCGCTTCGAGCAGATCGCGGGGGTCATCGCACGGACCCGGGACCCGGATCGGGTGGGGGTCTGCCTCGATACGTGCCACGTCTTCGCCGCCGGCTACGACCTGAGAACGCGGCCGGCCTACGAGGAGACCTTGCGCGCCTTCGCGGGGGAGATCGGCTTCGCGCGCCTGAGGGCCGTGCACGTCAACGATTCCAAGCGGGACCTCGGATCGAGGGTCGACCGGCACGAGCACGTCGGCAAGGGGTTCCTGGGGCTGGAGGCCTTCCGGCTCCTCATGAACGACGGGCGTTTCCTGGACGTGCCGCTGCTCCTGGAAACGCCGAAGGACGAGACGACCCTGAAGGAGGACGTGGAAAACCTCGACCGGCTCATCGGCCTGGTGGCGCCGCGTCCCGCAAACCGGCCGCTCGGCACGGGGACCGCGGCCGCGGCACTCCGGGCATGAGCGTTCTGACCGTCCGGCCGGGGCGCGCGGCCACTCGACTCCGGATCAACGAGATCTTCCACTCGATCCAGGGCGAGTCGCGCCACGCGGGGCGGCCGTGCGTCCTCGTCCGTCTGACCGGCTGCAATCTGCGCTGCTCGTGGTGCGACACCGCCTACGCCTTCGAAGAGGGCACCGACCTGTCGGTCGACGAGGTCCTCGAGAGGATTGCGGCGCACGGCACGCGCTACGTCCTCCTGACGGGCGGCGAGCCGCTGGCCCAGGAGGGCGTCCACGACCTGGCGCGCGCGCTGTGCGACCGCGGCCACGAGGTGGCGATCGAGACGGGCGGCAGCCTGGACATAGCACAGCTCGATCGGCGGGTGATGATCGTGATGGACCTGAAGTGTCCCGGCAGCGGCATGGTGGACAGGAACCGCTGGGAGAATCTCGAGCTTCTGAAGCCGTCGGACGAGGTGAAATTCGTCCTCGCAGACCGGACCGACTACGAATGGGCCCGGGACGTGGTCGCCCGATATCACCTGGACGGGCGCTTCGGGGTCCTCTTCTCCCCGGTGCACGGCGTGCTCCACCCGCGGCCGCTCTCCGAATGGGTCCTGGCCGATCGCCTCCCGGTGCGAGTGCAGCTCCAGATCCACAAGTACATCTGGCCCCCCGATCAGCGGGGGGTGTGACGCGGGCCGCCCATGAATCCGGCAGCCGGCGGCAGGCCCCTGGCGGTCGTCCTCCTGAGCGGGGGCATGGACTCGTGCGTGGCGGCGGCCATCGCGCGACAGACCTGCGAGCCGGCCTTCCTGCACGTCTCGTACGGGCAGAGGACGGAAGCGCGCGAGCTCCAGGCCTTCCATGCCATCGCGGACCATTACGGGGTCGCCCGGCGGCTGGTGGCGCGGCTCGATCACCTGAAGGCGATCGGCGGATCGGCGCTGACCGACGAGTCGCGCGACGCCGTCCATGCCCGCCGCGCCGATTCGTCGATCCCCGACACGTACGTGCCCCTGCGCAACACGCACCTGCTCGCCATGGCGGCCTCGTGGGCGGAGGTCCTGGGGGCCCGGCCGATCTACATCGGGGCGGTCGAGGAGGACGGCAGCGGGTATCCGGACTGCCGCGAAGAGTACTACCGGGAGTTCAACCGGCTCCTGGGCGTGGCCGCGCGGCCGGAGTCGCGGCTGCACGTCGAGACTCCGCTCATCCACCTGAGCAAGGCGCAGATCGTCCGGGAGGGTCTGCGTCTCGGGGCGCCTCTTCATCTCACGTGGTCCTGCTACACGGGGCAGGAGGTCGCCTGCGGCGCCTGCGAGTCCTGCCGGCTCCGCCTCGGCGGGTTCCGGGACGCCGGAGCGCGCGACCCGATCCCGTACCTCCCATGAGGCTCGAGGACTTCGACTACCGGCTGCCGCCGGATCGCGTGGCGCAGGCGCCGGCCGGGCGGCGGGACGCCTCGAGGCTCCTGGTCCTCGACCGGGCGGTTCCGGGACTCGTGGAGACGACGTTCGCCTCGATAGGCAGCCACCTCGCCGCGGGGGACCTGCTGGTCCTGAACGACACGCGGGTGATCCCGGCGCGCCTGCGCGGCCGGAAGGTCACGGGGGGGCAGGTCGAGCTCCTGCTGGTGTCGCGCGAGGCCGGGGATCCCGAAGGCCGGACCTGGAGCTGCCTGGCGTCCACCTCGCGCGGCCTGCGTCCTGGGTCGAGGCTCCACATCGCCGCCGGGTTCGAAGCGGAGTTCCTGGGCGAGGCCGGGGACGGGCAGGTCCGCGTGCGGCTCCACGCCGATGGAGGACCCGTCGAGCGGGCGATCGAGCGTCACGGAGAGGTCCCCCTGCCCCCGTACATCCGGAGGGATGCCGGGGACGGACCGGGCGCCGCCGACCGGGCGCGGTACCAGACGGTCTACGCGCGCGTCGACGGCAGCGTCGCGGCGCCCACCGCGGGACTGCACTTCACGCCGCGGCTCCTCGATACGCTCGCGGCGCGCGGCGTGACGCTCGCCGACCTGGTGTT
>DATNEZ010000452.1:0-4571 GCA_035606645.1 Binatia bacterium | reverse complement strand
CCCGCCGCCCCGCGCGCCACGGCCAAGGGGACCGCTCCGGCAGCCACGCCCAGGCCTGGCGCCCGTCCACACGCCTCGCGGCCGATCATGGCGCCGCGCCGGGTCACCGCGATCACCGAGCGCGTCCGCCCCACGGCCAGCGCGGACGTCGAGGCCGAGATGCTGCAGCGTTTCGAACGGATCAGGGAGCAGGACCTCTACCAGGTCCTCGGGCTGGTCTCGACCACCCAGACCGACGACATCCGTCGCGCGTACTACGCCCTGGCCAAGAAATTCCACCCCGACAAGTTCATCCGCGAGGACGCGAAGGCGAAGGCGGAGAAGGTGTTCGCCCACATCACGGAGGCGTATTCGACCCTGACCAACGCGGAGACGCGCAAGAAGTACGACGAGGACCAGGCGGTGCGCAAGAGCTCCCGGGAGCCGGAGAAGAAGGTCGACCCGGGGGCCGTGGCGCACATCAATTTCAAGCACGGCAAGGACATGTTCGAGAAGGGGAAGCTCGGCGAGGCGATCCCCTTCCTGCAGAACGCCTGCGACCAGGACCCGTCCAAGGCGGAGCACTTCCACTGGCTGGCCATAGCCCAGAGCAGGAACCCCCGCTGGAAGAAGGACGCCGAGGAAAACTTCCTGAAGGCGATCGAGAAGGACCCCATGAACGCGGAGATTTACGCCCATCTCGGCTCGCTCTACGCCCGCGGCGGCCTGCACGGCAAGGCGCGCGACATGTTCAAGAAGGCCCTGCAGTGGGATCCCTCCAACCAGGAGGCCTCGGAAGGGCTCGCCCAGGACGAGGGGGGAAAGAAGGGGCTCCTCGGGATGTTCAAGAAGTAAGCCGTTCCCGCGCATTGACTTCCGACCCGCGGTTCCTAGATTTGCAGCGTGGGGCCGCAGGTCCCGATGACAATCCTGTCATCGCGTCCGGGGCCCCGGCGCGGGGGACGCCGCCAGCCCGATGAAAGAAGGCCCGAACGACGGAGCCGGTGCCCCGGAGCTTCCGGAGCGTTTCGGCCCGTACAAGGTCGAAGCGCGGATCGGGGCCGGCGGCATGGGCGTCGTCTACCGGGCCCTCGACGAGGCGCTGCAGCGCCACGTCGCGCTGAAGACCCTCCTTCCCGCGCTGGCCGCCGATCCCGAGTTCGTCGCCCGCTTCAAGCGCGAGGCGCAGTCGGCGGCGGCGCTCAACCATCCGAACATCACGCAGATCTACACCATCGGCCAGGAGGGGACGGTCCCCTACTTCGCGATGGAGATGATCCACGGCCGCTCTCTCGAGGCGCTCCTCAAGGAGAAGGGCGCCCTCGGGGCGGTCGAGGCGACCGGCCACATCCTGCAGGCCGCCCGGGGACTGCGGCACGCGGCCCAGAAAAAACTGATCCACCGCGACGTCAAGCCCAGCAATCTGATGCTGGCCGAGGACGGCACTCTCAAGATCACCGACTTCGGGCTGGCGAAGGCGGCGCGCTCCGAGACGCAGCTCACCGCCACCGGCGAGGTGCTCGGCTCGCCCGGCTACATCTCGCCCGAGCAGGCCCAGGGGGCGACGCTCGACGCGCGCTCGGACATCTATTCGCTCGGCGCGTCCTTCTATCACCTAGTGACCGGTCGGCTGCCGTTCGAGGCGCCGACGCCGGTGGCGATGATCGTCAAGCACATGAGCGAGCCGCTGCGCTCGCCGCGGGCCGCGAACCCGTCGATCCCCTACCCCGTCGCCTCGGCGATCCAGAAGATGATGGCCAAGCGGCCGGGGGAACGGTTCCAGGACTACGACGCCCTGATCCGCGAGCTCGAGCGGGCGCTGGCGACGATGGGTCCCGAGACCCCGGCGCCGTCCCGGACCGCGGCCGTCGCCGGAACGCAGACCTGGTCCGGCATGACGGGGGCCGAGATGCGCGGCCGCGCCGGCCGGCTGCCGGCGCCGGAGAGCGCCCCTCCGTCGCGCGGCGTCTCCTGGATCCCCTTGATCCTCGCGGTCCTGCTCGGGGGCCTGGTGATCGCCGGCGTGGTGAAGCAGCGCCGCGCGGCCGCTCAGGAGGCGCGCCGGACGGACTCGCTTCAGATGGCCGCCAGCGTGACCGACGTCCCCCCGGGTGCCGAGGCCGAGCCGGCGGGCGGAACCACCCATACCAATCGCGCGGGCGACGCCCGGCTGGGCCTCGCATCCCGCCCCGGCGGCGTCGAAGAGCGCCTGCGCGAGCGCTTCCAGAAGCGCAACCGCGCCAGCCTGTCCTTCGTCTCCAACGACCACTCGGTCCTGCCGGACGGACGGCTCAAGGTGTTCGGGCGGATCCAGAACAACGGCGGCAGCACCGCGTCGCAGGCCCGCGTGCGCGTGCGGATCCTGCTGGACGACGGCGGCGTGGCCGCGCAGGGGGAAACCCCCCTCGATCCACCCATCGTCCCGCCGCAGGGGACCGCGACCTTCGAGCTGCCTCTCGACTACACCGGCCCCGTCGGCACGATCAAGGCCGAGCTCGTCTGGGTCGAGTAGCGCGCGGGGGCCGATCACGCGCCCGCCGGACCGGTCTGCGATATGATCTCCGCCTCATGCACAGCCGGGATCGCCTGTCGGTTCGTTCGTCCCCGTTCGTTGCCGCGGGGATCCTCCTGGCCGCTTCGGCGCTGACGGCCCTCCTGGCCCGGGCCGCTCCGCCCGAGGGCACCCCCGCGACACCCGGAACGGCCCGCAAGGCCGGCGCCCCGCCGGCCGCCGGCCAGGCTACCGCCAGCCAGGCCACCGCCGGCACCAGGCTCATGGCGGAGCGCCTGCAGCGGATCGTCGCGGAGACGGAACCAGGCCGCAATCCCTTCATGAACGCCGCCCGCGTCAAGATGCTCGAGGAGATCATCCGCAACCGGGGTGGCGACGTTCCCCCACCGCTGCAGATGGAGCTGGCCACGCAGCAGCTGAACTCGGGGAGCACCGACGACGCCGTCGCAGGCCTCGCCCGGCTGGAGGAGATGGCCCGGCCCGCCGCGGGGGCTCCCCCGTCGCGGCTGTGGTTCGAGGTGCGCATCCGCCAGGCGATCTCCGAGCTGCGGCGCGCCGAGACCGACAACTGCGTCCAGCACCACAATCCCCGCTCCTGCCTGTTCCCGGTGAGCGGCGCGGGAGTCCACGGCCAGCAGCGCGGCTCCAAGGCGGCCGCGGCCATCCTCGAGTCGGTGCTCGCCGTGAAACCGGACCACATGCAGGCCCGCTGGCTCCTGAACATCGCCTACATGACCCTGGGGCAGTACCCGCAGGGCGTTCCGGCAGCGTGGCTCCTGGACCCCAAGCTGTTCGAGTCGGACTACGACATCGGGCGCTTCCCCGACATCGCGGCGACGGTGGGGCTCGACGTGGACGACCTGGCCGGCGGATCGATCGTCGACGATTTCGACGGGGACGGCTACCTGGACGTGTTCGCCTCGTCGTCCGGGCTGCAATCTCCCATCCGCTACTTCCGGAGCAACGCCGACGGCACGTTCACCGAGAAGACGGCCGAGGCCGGGCTGACCGGGCTGGTCGGCGGGCTGAACATCATGCAGACCGACTACGACAACGACGGCCGCCTCGACGTGCTGGTCCTGCGCGGGGGCTGGATGGGCGTGTCGGGGCGCTACCCGAAGTCCCTCCTGCACAACCTCGGAGGGGGCAGGTTCTCCGACGTCACGGAGGAAGCCGGCCTGCTGAGCTACCATCCGTCGCAGACCGCCGTCTGGCGAGATTTCGACGGCGACGGCTGGCTGGATCTCTTCGTCGGCAACGAGACCACCGAGGGGTCGCCGAACCCCTGCGAGCTGTTCCGCAACAACGGGGACGGCACCTTCACCGAGTGCGCCGCCGAGGCCGGCGTGGCGGTCAACGAGTTCGTGAAGGGGGTGGCCGGCGGCGATTTCGACAACGACGGGCGCCCGGACCTCTACCTCTCGGTGCGCGGCCGTCCGAACCACCTCTTCAGGAACGTCGGGCCCATGGCGGCGCCGCCGGCGCCCGGCGCCGCGCGGCCGTCCCCGGCCGCGCGCCTCTCCTGGGCCGGGCGGTTCGTCGACGTCGGAGCGAAGGCCGGAGTGACCGAGCAGTCCGTCAGCTTCCCCACCTGGTTCTTCGACTACGACAACGACGGCTGGGAGGACCTGTTCGTCACCGGGTACCAGCTCAAGGACCCGGGGGACATCGCCAGAGACGTTCTCGGGCTGCCGCACGGCTCCGAGCTGGCGCGCCTGTACCGGAACCGCGGCGACGGGACCTTCGAGGACGTCAGCAGGCAGGCGGGGCTCTCCAAGCTGCTCCTGGCGATGGGCTCGAACTACGGCGATCTGGACAACGATGGCTGGCTCGACATCTACCTCGGCACCGGCGATCCCGATCTGGGCACGCTGCTCCCCGACCGCGTCTTCCGCAACAACCAGGGCCGGGGATTCCAGGACGTCACGACCTCGGGAGGGTTCGGGCACCTGCAGAAGGGGCACGGCGTTTCGTTCGCCGACCTGGACAACGACGGCGACCAGGACATCTACCACATCGTCGGCGGCGCGTTCGAGGTGGATCACTTCCGGAACGCGCTGTTCGAGAACCCGGGGCACGG
>DATNEZ010000439.1:0-4215 GCA_035606645.1 Binatia bacterium | reverse complement strand
GTTCGGCTGGGCGGCCTGGCGCTGCGGTCCGGGCGCCTGGACTGCCGCCACCCCCGACACGTCGAGGGGACGAAGTCCGGCGATTCCTCTGCCCTGCGCATCCAGCGGCCGGCCTCCCACTCCGGGCCCGGGAACCATCGGGGCGGCGGGGGGCATGTTCGCGGGGATGCCGACGGCAGCGCGACCCGCAAGCGGATTCGTGGCCTGCGCGGCACCCGGTCCCGGGGCGACGCCCGGAGCGGACGCCGGCGCCTGCACCGGAGCCTGGATCACCGGCTGGACCGGGGCCTGGACCGGAGCCGGCGGCGGCACGTACTCCGGGACCGCGGGGGCGGACAGGACGTAGTCCTCGATCCGGGCGATCTGGTCGGTGGGGACTCCCATCTTCCCCCCTCCGTCCATCTCGAGGACCGTGAACTTCTCCCCCTTCTCGACGCTCTTGACCATGATCGCCTTGCCGTTCACGAAGTAGACGACCTGATCGGCGAGGACGGGCGAGACAAGGCTCAAGGCGAGCGGGGCTGCGATGAGGATCAGATTGAAACGGCTGCGACGCATGAATAGGACTCCTGTTCTCGGCAAGTCCAAGTGCCTCAGAAGTCTACGACGACATCCTCAGCAAGGCAAGCGGAATCGGGGCTTACGATTCCGTGACCCGGACCCCCTGCCGGTCATAATGGAAGTCGAGAACCTGCACGCCGTCCCGCGAGAGCCTCTGGATCACCGCCTCGCGGCGCCCCTGCCTGACCCACAGCACGGCGCATCCGCCGCCGCCCGCCCCGCAGACCTTCCCGGCGATCGCCCCTTCGGCCACCGCGTCCCGGATCATCCGGTCGATCCCCTCGGTGGTCACGAGCGGCGACATCTCGCGCCTTGCGGCCCACTCCCTGCCGAGCGCCTCCCCCGCGGCGTCCCATTCCCTGGCGAGCAGGGCCCCGCGCAGGTCGCGCGTCGCCCCCAGGATCCGCTCGAGCGCCGAGTGCACCCGCTGGTCGCCGTCCAGGTGGCGCTTCAGCATGTCCCAGTTCGACAGGCCCGAGGACCGGGAGACGCCCGTGAACACCAGGACGGTCCGCTGCCTCAGCTCCTCGAGGTCGACCTTGAGCGGCTCCACCCGCGTCCCCTCGACCGTGTAGTGCAGGGCGAGCGCCCCGCCGTGCAGGGCGGGGTGGTAGTCCTGCTCTCCCGTCGGGATGCGCAGCACCTGTGTCTCGATCATCCGGGTGAGATCGAGCCGGCGGGCAGGCTCGAGATGGCGCCCCGTGTACCGGTCGAGGGCCGTGGCCAGGGCGATGCCGAGGGTCGACGAGCCGCCGAGCCCGGACCCGGCGGGCGCCCGGCATTCGGTGGTGATCCGGCACGAGACTCCGTTCTGTCCCGCCGCCCCCAGGTAGTGGGCCGCCAGGCGCATCGGGAACTCCAGCTCGGGGGGGGCCGTGCGCAGCATCTCGTGCAGGCGCTTCACGGAATCGAAGCGCGCCTGCCGGCCCCGGTCCACCGAGACCAGCTCGATCCCGCCGCCGCGCGTCGTCTCGATGCGGGCCCGGGCGTGCTGATCGATCGCCGCGTTGACCGTGATCGGATCGTCGTGCAGAAGCGAGAGCGGCCACAGATCGATGGTGCCGCCCGCCAGATCGATGCGGGTCGGGGCGATGGCCTCGACGGTCTCAGGCATCGATGCGCCCCGACTGCGACTGGTATCCCGCCAGGATGTCCTGCGCCTCGTCCTCCGCCTCGCAGGGGACCAGGATGCGGGTCTCGCCCAGGCCGTTCAGCGTGAACGGGTACAGCGTGTGGCTGATGTCGGTCGCCAGGCCGACGGGGATGCCGTACTCCTCGAGAATCCCCTTGATCAGCTGCGCTTCGAGGTCGCTCCAGGTGCGGTAGATCACGATGGAGGAGATCACCATCTCATCATAGCCGCCCCCCGCGAGCAGGGTCAACCGCGCCGCGGGGTTCGCAGCGCGGTTGATGAACCCGGGGGGCTGTGCTAGGATGCCGCGCTTTGCCCGCGTCTGCCCGGCTTCTCCGTGCCAGGCGCGGCTTTCGTTTCGATCCCCGGTGGATCTCCCGCATGGAGCAGTCCCCCATCGCGAGCACGGCCGACCGGACCGCGATCGCCATCCTGGCGGTCGCGTCGTGTCTCGTGCCGTTCGTCTATGGCTCGACGCTCGCGGACCCGTTCGCCCTGCCGAAGCGGATCGTCCTTCTCGCGGCGGCGGTCCTGCTCACGGGTCTGCCCCTGGCCCTCCCTGCGGGGCCGGACCGCGCCCCCGTGCGCTCCCCGGCTCTCCGGCTCGCGCTCCTGTTCGCCGCCTTCGCCGGGCTCGCCTGCGTCACCGCGCTGAACCGCGGCCTGGCGCTGTGGGGCTGGCTCGACATCCTGGCCGCCATCGCACTCTTCCGGGCGACGGTCCGGTACGCGCGCCGGCCCGAAGCGGTGCGTCTCCTCTTCGTCCTGTCCCTGGCGTCCGCGGGGCTGGTCGGCCTCGCCTCCCTCCTCCAGATCGCCATCCCGGGATCCGAGGGCGGCTGGCTGTCGGCCCTCCTGCCTCCCAATCGCGGCGGCGCGACCCTGGGGGATCCCGGGCTGACGTCCCAGTTCCTGATCCTGGCGCTCCCGGTGGGTGTGGGGGCCGCGGCGCTGTCGTCGGGAACGTGGCGGCTCGTCTGCGGCGGTCTCATCGGCCTGACCGGAACGGCGCTGGTCTTCGCGGGCCGGCCGGAAGGCTGGATCGCGGGAGCCGCCGCGCTCGCCCTCCTCGCCGTGGCCCGCATCGCGCACGCCGCCGGGCGGGGAGGCCGCTGGTCCGATCTGGCCCCGGACCTGGCGGGAGAGAGCATGCGATCCTTCCTGATCGCGGTCCTCGTGATCCTGATCGCGGTCTCCGTGTCGCGCCTGCCGTTCATGCAGCCGTCCGGCCGGCCGCTCGCCCCCCTCGAGGGGGTGTCGCTGCTCACGCCGACCACCGGGGACGCGTTCGCCGATCGGGCCGCGTCCGTCCCCGGCAGCATGGCGCTCGTCCTGAAGCACCCCCTCGGAGTCGGGCCGGGGAACTGGAGGCATGCCTTCCTGGAGGTCGCCTGGACGGCCGTGTCACACTCCCCGTTCACCCTCAGCCACCAGGCGGTCCATGCCGGCAACTCGTTCCTGGAGACGGCCTCCGAGACCGGGGTCCTGGGAGGGCTCGCCTTCGCGCTCCTGGTCGCCATCCTTTTGATCCAGTCGCTGCTCGCGGCGGCGCGCGCCGAGGCGCCTTGGGACGGGGTCGGCGGAGCCTGCTTCGCCACCATCGGCGCCATGGCGGTGATGGCGTTCTTCGGCGCGCCGTTCCAGGAGCCCGCACCGTCCCTGATCTTCTGGATCGCGGCCGGCGTGACCCAGATCGCGGCCCTCCACGTCGCCTCGCCGCCCGGATCCCTGGCCCGGCTCGTGCCGCGGGAAGGGACGACCGGCTTCGCCCCGCCTCGCGGCCGGCGCGCCTCGATGGCGATCGGGATCGCCTGGGGGGTCCTGGTCCTCGGCCTGGGCTGGCTGGTGGTCGATCGGACCCGCGCCTCGGCCCAGACTCTCGCCGGCCAGGGGGCGTACTACTCCGGCCAGTACGAAGCGGCGCTCCGGTCGTTCGGCCAGGGGCCCTGCCGGCGCTCTCCCGAACACCTGCCGCGCGCGCTGGCCGCCAGCGCCTACATGCGTCTCAGGTTCTACGACCTGGCGGCCCGCGAGTTCGACGAGACCCTGAAGCGCTCGCCGCATTTCGTGTCCGCCTACCTGGGACGCGCCGCGACACGCGAGACGCAGGGCCTCTGGGACCAGGCGGACACCGACTACCAGGCGGCGCTGCGCATCTGGCCGCACAACCCCGAGATCCTCCTCGCCCAGGCGCGGCTGAACACCTCGCGCGGCCGGCTGGACGAGGCGCTCGACAACTACCGCGAGGTGATCCAGATCGACCCCGCCCTGGCCGACGCGTACTACCGGATGGGAGAGATCTTCCTGCGCCGCCGGCAGCTCGACTCGGCGATCGAGGCCTTCCGCGTCTGCGGCATGAAAAACCCCAAGTACCCCGGGGTGCACATGCGGCTGGGGGACAGTTACTTTCAGAACGGCCTGCAGGAGATGGCCCTGCGCTACTACCAGACGGCCGCCGGCATCGACGACAAGAGCGTCGAGGTGCGGCTGCGCATCGCCAACACCATGCACGCCCTCGGCCG
>DATNEZ010000432.1:0-10218 GCA_035606645.1 Binatia bacterium | reverse complement strand
TCAGGTGATCGAGACGAAGATCGAATGGAACGGGCACGGCCAGCCGACGGCGCTGATGGACGCCGAGCAGAACCGGCACACCTTCGCGTACTACCCCGAAACCGACCCGGACGGCGACGGCCTTCAGGCTCCGCCGCCGGACGATGGCCGGGTGCTTGACCCGGCGACGGGCGGGTTTCTCAAGACCCGGCTCGTCGACACCGCCCCGGCCCCCGGCCGCGACAACGGCGTCAACCCGGGGCCGATCCAGATCCAGTACGACATGAAGTACAACCCTCAGGGAATGCTGGCGACGCTGGTCGACGGCCGCGGCGTGGCGACCCGCTTCGTCCATAACGCCCTGGGGGAGCTGGTCGAGGTGCGCCAGGCGGCGGCCACGTCGGACGCCTCGGGGCCGGACGGGACGCCGTCGACCGGTCGCGGCGAGACAGGACTGACACCCTTCGGCTTCCTGGAGCGCTATGCCTACGACGCCAACGGCAATGTCCTCACAGTACAGCGCGAGGACCGCGGCGCCACGCGCGGCGTGGGGCCGTTCGCCGAGACCCGCTTCACCTACGACATCCTGGACGACGTCGTGCAGACCGACCGGCAGGTGACCGCCGCCTCCAGCCTGACGACGCGGTATCGCTACGACGCCAACCAGAACCTGACGCGTCTCACCGAACCGGACGGCAACAGCCACGACTCCGCCTTCGACGAGCGCGACCTGCTATTGTCGTCGACCCGTGGAGCCGCGGGGCCGCTCGGCGGCATTCCCTCGACGCGGCGCTACGACTACGACGCCAACGGCCCGCTCGCCCGCCTGACCGACGGGCGGGGCGGATTGACCGACTACAAGTACGACGGTCACGACCGGCTGGCGCGCACCATCGACCCGATCGGCGGCACCCGCGACTTCTTCTACGACCCGGCCGGAGACGTCGTCCGCGCCCTGGTTCGCGGCACCTCGGGCGGGCCGACGCCGACCGATCGCTCCGGCTCGAGCAACGTCGACCTCGGCGATCTGCGCGGGCTGTACGACGAGATCCTCCGCCGCATCCGCGTCGACGCCATGCTCTTCGTGCCGCCGGGCCCGCCGCCCGGACGGCCGCCGACGATCAGCGAGGGCTCGCTGCTTCCGGGGGACGGCGCCATCAACACCATCTTCGAGTTCGACCGGCTGTCGCGCCCGACCTTCGTCCACAAGGACAGCGGCGCCATGACGCGGCTCGACTACGACGGTGCGGGGCGCACGATCAAGACGACCGACCCGGCGAACGGCACCCTCGAGTGGACCTGGGACGCCGGCAGCAACGCCGTTGAGAGCATCCTGACGGAGCTGTCGACGAACCCGGGTCCCGTCCAGGAGCAGTTCCTGACAACCTTCTTCTACGACGCCCTCGGCCGCGGGACGATGGCGGTCGACAACCTGGGAGCGACCACCCGTGCGATCTACGACAGTCTCGACGCGCTGGTGGTCGCGAGCGACGCCAACGGCCCGCCGGGCGGGAGCATCAACCGCCGTTCCCCCGGGCACACGGGGATGAGCGTCCCGATCAACGCCCACGGCAACGTGACGCGCTACACCTACGACGGCGCCGATCGCCTGCTGAGCACGGTCGCGGTCCTGACGCCGACCGGCAAGGGGGACGGCACGACGTCCCCCACGCCGAACACGTCGAACCCCGCCAATGCGGACGGGCTCATCACCCAGTCCAACACCTGGACCGGCGACGGCCTGCCGGGGCAGTGGCTGGACGACAAGGGGAACCCGACTTCGTACGCCTACGACAACCTGGACCGGCGCGTCCGCACGACCAGGGCCGACGGCACCCAGGAGCAGGTCACCTACGACGCCGAGGACAACCCGACGCTGCGCATCGACCCGAATGGCACGCGCGTCAGCAGTTTCTTCGATCTCGCGGGGCGGCTGGGGACGCGCAGCACCGAGGCCCCTCAGACGGTGGGGGGCACGACCTTCCAGGGCTTCGAGCACGACGGCCTGGCGCGGCTGACGCGCAACACCGACAACAACTCCCCCTTCGATCAGTCGGATGACGTCAACGTCTCGTTCATCTACGACTCTCTCGGCCGGCTCCTGGAAGAGGCGCAGGGATCAGGGGGAGCCGCCGGCGGCGGGCGGTACACCGACATGGCCTGGCAGGCGGCGGACCTGATGACCGGCCTGACCTACCCCAGCGGAAATCAGGTGATGTACGGCTACGACGGCGCCGAGCGGCTGCGCACCATGAACGACGTGATGCATCCCGAGCTGATGGCGACCTTCGAGTACTTCGGAATGGGACGGCTTCACACCCGCATGTCCGGGAACGGTGTGCGCCTGACGTTCCTCGACGACGGCGGCACGCAGGACACCGGGTACGACGGCGTCGGCCGGCCGATCCGGATGCGCCACGTCGGCTCGACGAACGCGCTTCTGGCCGGCTTCGAGTACCGCTACGACCGCGCCGGCAATCGCACCTCGGCCCGCCGGCTGCACGATTCCGACCCGCTCGGAAACAGCCGCGGCAACGTCTATGCCTACGATTCCGCCGGCCGGCTGGTCTCCTCGCAGGAGGGGATGCTCGACGCCAGCCACAACATCGTCTCGCCGCTGTTCGATCAGCAGGCCTGGACGCTCGACGGGCCGGGCAACTGGGCGAATCTGACGCGCAACGGCAGCCTCTACCTCAACACGCCCAACAACCTGAATGAATACGATGACCCGCAGTGCTGCGGCATGCACGTCGATGACGGCCTCCGGAACGATTTCCTCGACCTCGCGTCGACACCGCTCCCCGACGGGCTGAACCTGACCTACGACATGACCGGCAACCAGACCGACACGGTGCGCCAGTCGCTCACCTACAACTTCGCCAATCTCCCGGCGGCGGCGCGCGATCTCTCGAGGGGAACGCCGGTCGCGGCGTACTCCTACGACGGCCTCGGCCGGCGGATGAAGCGGCAGGTGACGGGGGGCGAGGGGGTTTCAGGAACCGAAGGCTTCGCCTACGCGGGGACCCTCTTCCCCGATGCCATCGAGGAGAGCGACGCCGCCGGCGGGTTCGCCGGCCTCGGGGCGGTCGGTCCGGGAGGCGGGTGCCTGTGGCACGTCCACGCGGACGGCACGACGCAGTACCTCCTCGAAGACGCCCTCGGCAGCACCGTCGCCCTGGTCCCCGGGATGAGCGCCGGGGGACCGCAGGTGCTCGAACGCGTGGTCTACGACCCGTACGGCAAGCCGACGTTCCAGAGCGCCGGGAATGTTCCGCTCGTCAATCCCGGCTCGGGCACGTTCGTCGCCGAAAGCCTGTTCGGCAATGCGCATCTGTTCCTCGGAATGCGCTACGACCCCGAGCTCGGCGCCCGCGGCACCAGCGCCAGCCTGGACTTCGGCGGACTGTATGCCGCCGCGGGCTTCTACAACCCGAACGAGGGGCGCCCCATGACCGCTCGCTCCGGCGGTCCGAGCGGCAATGCCCCGGGCAATTACGCGGGTAACTACACCGGCAACTACACGGGCAATTACACAGGAAACTACACAGGGAATTACACAGGCAACTACACGGGCAACTACTCGGGCAACAGTGTGGGTCACAACCACGGCATTCAGTCGGGCAGGGTCAAGGGCGGTGGCGGGCTCTTCGCCGCCTATAGCTCGGCAGGCGGGTACTATGCTGCCAACAAGATCCAGTTATCCCAAGACCCCGACAACTCCGGCCTCGGGGGCAAGGGGGGCGCGATCGAAACATCGGGGTGGGACTGGAGTGTCTCCCAGTCCGGCACCATGGCCCACGGAGGCGGCGGGGGCGAAGGGAAGGCCAGCTTCCATGACCTCCACTTCACCGGTCCGAAGGGGAAGGCGCATCCCGTCGGCAACAACAGCACGATCGTTCTCGCGGGGCGGCCGATCCACAATCCCTGCCCGCCGGATTGCCCCGTTGCCCCCTCCGGAAGCGGGCTCTTCGCCGGCCCTATCGGCTCGCCGGACTGGGCCTGGGTGAACCCGGGCCCGACTCAGTCCCCGGCATGGGCGTGGGTAAACCCCGGGCCGATCCAGTCCCTGGAATGGTTGTGGAAGAACCCCGGCCCGCCTCAGTCCCCGGCTTGGGCGTGGAAGAACCCCGGCCCAATCAACTCACCGGCATGGCTGTGGAAGCAGCCCGGCCCGGCTCAGTCCCCGGCCTGGGCGTGGAAGAACCCCGGCCCGATCAGCTCGCCGGCATGGCTGTGGAAAAACCCGGGACCGGGGCAATAGGAAGTTGGAGTCCGGCGGGAGCCGACCCTGCGATCAGCGGATGTCGCTCTTCCTGATCCAGCCGGGCCACTGGACGAAGTCGCCGTTGGAGAAGACGATGTCGCAGTTCGGCGATTCCGTCGGGCCGACCTTCCCCAGGTCGTCGTACTGCCCGTCGCTGGCGTAGGAGACCAGGATGTACTCCTTCCCTTCCTTGTCGGTGTGGTACTGGAAGGGGGTCCCCCAGGCGTCGTTCAGGCGATAGTCCTTGAGGCTGCCGGCCGGGAGCTTCTCGGTCAGGCACTTGTCCAGGTTGTTGAAGGCGAAGCAGACCGGGTAGCGCGGGCCTTCTTCCTGCCGGTGCGCCTTGGCGTAGGCGTCGATCACGGCGCCGACCTTCTTCAGATCACGCATCGTCCGGTTCTGGTTGCCGAAGGCGTACGGCTCGCCGAGTCCCAGCGCGTTGGCCTGCTGCTGGGTCATCGACTCCCCCATCACCCCGGTCAGCATCAGCATCCTGATGAAGGTCTTCGCCGCGGGGTCGGCCGCCACCTTGCTGGCGACGATCGCCTTGCCGCGGTCCTGCTCCATGATCCGGGCCACCAGGTCGCCGGCCGCCGATTCGTCCTTGAGGATCCGGTCGATGGTCGCCACACGGTCTCCCGGGGGACCGATCAGCCGGTCGAGGACCTCGGCGCGCATGGCTGGATTGCTGACCAGCGCTTCGATGATCTCTTTGCGTTTGGCGTCGTCCGCCACGAGGGCCGCCGGCTTCTTGAAGCAGGCCGGCAGGACAAGGGCGGCTGCGATCAGGGCTCCCAGGGCAAGCTGGCGACGTGTCATCTTCGACCTCCGAAGGCAATTTAGGCCCTGTTGCGCCGAGATCAAGCGGGAGTTGTTTCGCCATGCGAGTGGGGGTGCTGTGCGGATGCCCCTGGGGGGCGCTGTGCCGATGCACCAGAGGACGATCTTCCGTAGCGGACGCGCCAGCATTCCGACAGTACAGTTTCGTCAGTGAAAAAGGGTCGGCCCGGCCCTTCTTGAACTGGCCCCCTGAGGCCTACTCGCACCGGCCGCCTGAGGGGCCGGGGCCGGGCCGACCCTGAAGCGCGAAAAGCGACGGGGTCCCGTGCTCGAGGCTCACCGCAGTCGAAGCAGTCGAAAGCGGCAGTCGAAACGGGCAGTTCCCTCCACAGTACAGTCCGACCCCCCACCCGGGCACGGGACCCCCGGACTTCCGGTCCCGGAGTTCGCCTCGCTGGTCGTGTCCCGCCCGTGCCGGGTCGCCCCGATCGTCCGGCGGGCCTGGGGATTCGCCCTGGCGGTCGGTCTCTACGGGGCGATCCTCCTGGGGATCCTCGCCTCCCCCGTCTTCATGCTGGAGCTGATGAAGCCCCCGCATGCGGGGGTGACCCCGCCCGCGCCTCGGGGCAAGCTCGTGTTCCACTCGGGGGGGCACAAAGGGGGGAACAGACTTCCTCCCGGAGCGATCAGACAGGGTGAGAAAGACGGCAAGGGCGGGAGATCCGAGCGCGCGCGGACAACCAGGCCCCGCCCCGCGACGACGCTCGTGCCCCTGGCCGAGCCCCAGACCCCGGCCGAGCCCTCCGAAGACACGACGGAGAACCCCGACGGCCCGCCGGGACCCGGGGGCCCGCCGGGCGACCCTGGCGGCCACGGGGACCAACAGACGGGAGTGATAGACGGCGGCTGCAAGGGGTGCACCGGCCCCGGTCTAGACGGCCCGGGGGAGGACGGCCCCTTCGGTCCCTCGACGCCGGGCCTCATCCCGCCGCGGATCATCCCCTCGAGCCGCGCCCTGCCCCAGTACCCGGCCGCGGCCCGCCGGGCCGGCCTGCTCGGCACGGTCATCCTGATGATCGTCGTCGACGCGGATGGCAGCGTCGGGCAGATCGAGGTCCTGCGATCCCCCGATCAGCGCTGGGGATTCGATCTGTCCGCCATCGATGCCGTCAAGCAATGGCGGTACGAGCCCGCCCTGATGAACGGGAAGGCGGTGGCCGCCTATATCACGGTGATGGTGGAATTCACCCTAAGTCGTTGATTTCATTTCTGCAAGTCGCTTGACTGCCGTTCCCCCCCGCCCAAGATTTTTTCGAGAGTGCTCGCCCAGAGAGCAAATCCCGAGGAGGGGAGAATGAAACTTGGCTTCTGCAAGAAATCGCTACTGGCGCTGGCGGCCGTTTTCATGGCGCTGGCGGCGACCGTGGCCGCCGATCAGCCGGACCAGAAGGGGCACGAGAAGCGCGGCGCCGTGCCGGCCCGCACCGTGGCGCCGGGGCAGGTGAAGAAGTTCCGCGTCACCGCCTTCGAAGGGAAGATCGCACCGAGCACCCTGCGCGTCCAGAAGGGGGACAAGGTCCAGATCACCTTCATCAGCAAGGACGGCACGTACACCATCAAGTTCCCGGACTTCGAGGTCAACGACAAGGTCAGCCAGGAGAAGCCGGCCGTCGTGGAGTTCACGCCGACGCAGGAGGGGACTTTCGAGTTCCGCTGCTCCAAGTCGGTCAGCTTCAAGCGCTGGTCGAAGAACGGCACGCTCGTGGTGAACTAGCCCGGCGCATGACCGGGCTCCCCCGGATCCATCACCGGGGGGCAGTGCACGACGGCCCTTCGGGGCCGTCGTTCTTTTTTTCAGCGTGCTAGACTGCGGCGCGTGGCTTCCCGCGTGGCGTCCGACGATGAAGCGTTCATGGGGGCGGCGCTCCGGCTGGCGCGCGCCGCGGGCAGGAGACGAGAAGTCCCCGTCGGCGCCGTCGTCGTGGCCGGCGGCCGCATTGCCGGCCGCGGCCGGAACCGGCCGATCGAATCGAGCGATCCCACCGCCCACGCCGAGATCGTCGCGCTGCGCCGCGCCGCCCGGCAGGCGCGGAACTACCGCCTCACCGGCGCCACCCTCTACGTCACCCTCGAGCCGTGCCTCATGTGCCTGGGGGCCATGGTCCACGCCCGCATCGGCCGGCTGGTGTACGGCGCCCCCGACCCGAAGGTCGGCGCGACGGCCTGGCTCTCGGGTCAGCGGGCCCGTGGGCTCAATCACCGCATCGAAGTGAAGGGCGGCCTGCGCGCGGACGAGTGCGCCGCCCTCCTGAAGGAATTCTTCCGGGCCCGGCGCTAGCGGGTCGTCCGCCTCTTCGGGAACGGCCGCGACAGCGCACTCGAGCCCCGGACCCCGAATCGCCAGGGCTTCCGCGCCCAGGCCCCGGCGTACTCCACGCCTATGCGCGGCCCGCGGAGCACCCGGTTGTCCGGGACCGGTTCCCCCGCCTCGATGAACAGGCCCCCGGGCGCGCGCAGGTCGGCACGGTTGTGCGACAGGTCGATCCCGAGGGCGCGGGTCAGCCGGCCGGGGCCGGCGGCGATCGTCGCCGGCGGGCCGCTGCCGCCTTCCATCCACTCCGTCCCTTCGAGCGGCTCGAGCGCCCGCAGCAGGACCGCCGCAGGATGACCGACAGGTCCGGTCACGACGTTCAGGCAGTGGTGCATCCCGTAGACCAGGTAGACGTAGGCCCGCCCAGCCGGGCCGAACATCGGCTCGGTCCGCTCCGTCCGCCCCTTCGAGGCGTGACAGGCGAGATCCGCCTCCCCGTCGTACGCCTCGACCTCGACGATCCGTCCCGACAGCCGCGCGGCGCGACGGTCCGGACCGGCCGCGCCCCCGTTTGAGGCGCGCACCAGGATCATGCCGAGGAGGTTGCGGGCGACATCCAGAACCGGCCGGTCGTAGAACTCCGCGGGCAGGATCCTCAACGGGCGCTCCGGGGGTGATGGAGCGTTTATAGCACACGCTCGGCGCCGCCCGCCCGGAACGGCGCGCTGGCGCCGGCCGCGGGGGCGATGATAAAGTGAGCCCCGGAGAGGTACCGAAGTGGTCGCAACGGGCCCGCCTCGAAAGCGGGTTGGGGCCTAAACAGTCCCACGTGGGTTCGAATCCCACCCTCTCCGCCACCTCCCCTCCCGAACGACGAGGACGACACGATGAGCGAGCCTGCGCCGGCGCGGTCCCTGTTCCCCGGGGGGATTCCCGCTGCGGCGCGTGGCGCCGATCTCGCGTTCTACGCCATCGCCGACCGGTACCTCGACGCGTCCATGCGCGCCTACCCCTCGACCGCCACGATCGTGGGGCTCCACGATCACGACGGCCTCCTGGAAGACCTGTCGGCGGCAGGGATCGCCGCGAAGATCGATCTGGCGCGGCGGGCCCGGGCGGAGCTCGCGCCGATCGATCCGGGCCGGTTGTCGGTCAGCGCCCGCATCGACCATCGCCTGGTGACCAACGACGTCGAGGCGTCGCTGTACTCCCTGACCGAGCTGCGTCCGCACGCGCGCAATCCGCAGAGCTACGAGGACATCCTGGGAACGGCCATGCTCTACCTGACCCTGCTCGAGCCGGAATCCACCCTGTGGCCCGTGCGGCTCGAGGCCCTCCTGTCGCGCATGCGGCAGGTCCCGCGGCTCCTGGACACCGCGAAGGCCAACCTCGAAAATCCCTCGCGCGTCGAGACCGAGATGGTGCTCGACACGAACGCCGGCAACATCGCGTTCTTCGAGCGGACCGCGCCCCCGCTGTTTTCCCGGGCGCCGGCCCTGCGCGAGGCTCTGGAGCGGGAGAACGCCCGGGTCGTGGCGGCGCTCAAGGACTTCCAGGAGTGGCTGAAAAACGATCTGCTGCCGCGGTCGAACGGGAACTGGCGGCTCGGAAAGGACCGGTGGACGCGGAAGCTCCGGCACACGCTCCAGTCCGACCTGTCGCCGGACGAGATCCTGCGGCGGGCCGAGGCGCAGATCGAGGCCGACCGCCGGCTCATGCTGGAGGTCGCGCTGCCGCTGCACCGGGAGCTCCATCCCGGCCACCGGCACGGCGAGGCCGGGGACGCGCTGATCAACACGGTCGTGCGGGAGGTCCTGGACCACGTCTGCGCGCGGCACTCCTCGCGCGAGACGCTCTTCCCGGACACCCTCAAGGCGATCGAGCGGATCAAGGGATTCATCCGGGCGCGCGGTCTTCTCACCTTGCCTCCCGACCGCGACAACTTCGTGGTCGAGCCGACGCCGGGGTTTCTGGACGGCCTGGCGGTGGCGTTCTTCAACCCGCCGCCGATCCTCGAGCCGGACCTGAAGAAGTCGTTCTGGATCTCGTCGGTGCCGCGCGGCGGCTCGCCCGAAAAGGACCGCGAGGTGGAGGAGTCGTTCCTGCGCGAGTACAACCAGTACGCCCTGCAGGGGCTGACCATCCACGAGGCCTTCCCCGGCCACTACGTGCAGTACTGGTTCGCCCTCGGCTCTCCCCTGGCCACGGTGTACAAGAAGATCTTCTCGTCCGGCACCTTCGCGGAAGGGTGGGCGGTCGAGGCCGAGCGCATGATGTTCGACCAGGGGTACGCCGACGGGGAGCCGGAGAACCTGCTCATCCACATCAAGCAGCGGCTGCGCGTGCCGCTGAACGCGGTCCTCGACGCGGCGCTGCACACCCGGGCGATGAGCGACGAGGAGGCGGACCGCTTCGGCCTCGATCTCCTGCAGCGGCTGGGGTTCCAGGAGGAGGCGGAGGCGCGCGGCAAGCTGCGGCGGGCGAAGGTGTCGTCGACGCAGCTGAGCACGTACTTCGTCGGCTCGCTGGAGCTGTCGGACATCCTGCGGGAGGCGCGGCTGCGCGCCGGGGACCGCTTCGACCTGCGCGCCTTCAACGAGCGCCTGCTGTCCTTCGGGTCGATCCCGCCGCGCGACGTCCGGGCGCTCCTGGAAGCCGACCCGGGGCGCTGAGCGCCGAGGGGGCCTCGGCGGCCCCCGCCCTTCCTTCGTTCAGGCGGTCAGGCGGCGGACTAGGCGGAGTTTGGCGGGGCGGGCGCCGGCGCGGGCCGCCTCCGCGCGCGCGAGCACGAAGGTCACCTCGCGCTCGAACACCTTGCGGAACAGGTTCGATTTCTCCTCGGCGGCGTGCAGCTCGACGCCCAGGTCGAAGCCCGACTCGGCCG
>DATNEZ010000431.1:0-4821 GCA_035606645.1 Binatia bacterium | reverse complement strand
AGGGTGAGCCCGCTGATGGTGTGATAGAGATAGGCGAAGGTGGAGATCGGCAGGACGTAGCGCGCCACCTCCTGCGCCTTCTTCTGCACTTCCTTCTCGTATTTCTTCGGATAGTGACGGCGCGCCGGGTAGCGGGCGTAGTACGCGGACGACACGGGGCCCTGCAGGAGGCGGCACAGGTCCTCGTACGCCTGCTGCTGCCCGGACACCGCGTCCTCGTAGATCTGGAGCGCCCTGCCCGCGAGCGGGGGGACGGCGTAATGGCCGGGCTTGACCGTGACGTACCTCTGGCTGACCTGCTCGGAGTTGTAGAACGGATGGCTGTGCAGGAACGACCAGAGGAACTGCCGGCTCACGTTGCTCAGGGCGAACTGGAAGTGCGCGTGCTGCAGCGTCGTGTGGTGCCCGGCCTGGTAGAGGTCGCGCGCCAGGTTGTCGCGGCGCCGGGCGCGCTCCTCGCGCGCCTCCGGCGGGGCCTGCGGGTCCCCCAGGATCTGCTCGTCGCGCACGATCCCCGAGCCGGAATAGCAGGTCCTCGCCGTCGCCACCACGTTGTCGAACGCCCGCTCGAAGGCGTTGGTGATGCGCACTTCAGGGGGCGGCGACAGGAAGCGGGGACCCCTGTCGCCGGATGCGGGCGTCGCGGCCGTTCGGGACTCCGGTAGGGTCACGCGGCGATTATACCGGATCGTCGGACAGGCTCCCGGGGCGCCGTTGTGGTTATAATTCAGCCCTGACCCCCAAGGCAGGCGGCAGGATCGCACGTTTCAGCGAGGCGCAGGGGAGCGCCACGGGAGGTTCCAGGTGGCCGATTCACAGCCGGGCTTCGACGTCACCATCATCGGAAGCGGACCGGGCGGGTACGTCGCCGCGATCCGGGCCGCCCAGCTCGGCCTGAAGACGGCCCTCGTCGAGAAGGGCTCCGCCCTCGGCGGGACCTGCCTCCACGTCGGGTGCATCCCGACCAAGGCCCTGCTGTACAGCGCCGAGGTGCTCCAGTCGGCGCGCGAGGCGGCGCGCTTCGGGGTGAAGACCGGGGACGTGAAGCTCGATCTCGCCGCGGTGCACAAGCACAAGACCGACGTCATCCGGCGCCAGGCGAAGGGGGTCGAGTTCCTGATGAAGAAGAACGGCATCGCCGTCTACCAGGGGCACGGTCGCCTGAAGGGGCCGGGGAAGGTCGAGGTGGCGGCGCGCGACGGCTCGAAGCAGGTCCTCGCCACGAAGAACGTCCTGCTGGCGACCGGCTCCGTTCCGAAGATGCTGCCCGGGGTGAAGGCGGACGGCACGCGCGTCATCACCAGCACCGAGGCGCTGGCCCTGGAGTTCGTCCCGAAGGCGATGCTCATCCTGGGGGCCGGGGCGGTCGGGGTCGAGTTCGCCTCGATCTACGCGCGCTTCGGCAGCGCCGTCACGCTCGTCGAGATGCTTCCGAGAGTGCTGCCGATCGAGGACGAGGACTCGTCCGCCGAGCTGCACAAGGCGTTCAAGAGGAGCGGCATCGACGTCCGCGTGGCCACCAGGGTCGAGAACGTCAAGGTCGGCGAGCGGGGGGTCGAGGTGCAGGTGCAGTCGGAGAAGGGCGGAAAAGAGACCCTGAAGGCCGACGTGCTCCTGGTGGCCGTCGGCCGGCGCCCGCTGACCGACGACCTGGGCCTCGAGGGGACGAAGGTCGAGATCGAGCGCGGCTTCGTGAAGGTGAACGCTCAGATGCGCACCGGAGATCCGACCGTGTACGCCATCGGAGACCTGGTGCCGACGCCGGCCCTGGCCCATGTCGCCTCGCACGAGGGGCTGGTGGCGGTCGAGGCGATCGCCGGGAAGAACCCCGCGCCCATCAACTATGACCGGGTGCCGAACTGCACCTACTCCGAGCCCGAAGTCGCGAGCGTCGGCCTGACCGAGGCGGCGGCGCGGGCCCGCGGGCACAAGGTGCGCACCGGACGGTTCCCGCTCCCGGTGCTCGGCAAGGGACGGATCGTCCTGGCCCAGGAGGGGTTCGTCAAGCTGGTGGGGGAGGAGCGCTACGACGAGCTGCTCGGGATCCACATCGTCGGCCCGAAGGCGACCGAGCTCATCGGCGAGGGAGGGCTGGCGCTCCACCTGGAGGCGACGGTGGAGGACCTGTTCCACGCCATCCACGCCCACCCGACGCTGTCCGAGGCGATGGGAGAGGCCGCCCTCGCCCTGCACGCCAGGGGCATCCATCTCTGATCCCGGGGGGCCGATGAGCGCCGTCCTCAAGAAAGGCAGAAAGCGCCCGGCCGCGCCGGTGCGGGTCCCGGACCTCGCCGCCCGTCTCGCTCCGCCCCCCGCGGCGCCGATGAAGAACCCCGGGCTGTCGCGCGCGCGGCTCCTCGAGCTGCACGCCTTCATGCGCCTGAACCGGATGCTGGAGGACAAGCTGTCGGCCCTGTACCGTCAGGGGAAGATCGTCGGCGGCCTCTACAGCAGCCTGGGGCAGGAGTCGATCTCGGTCGGGACGGCGTACGCCCTTCTCCCCGACGACCTGCTGGCGCCGATGATCCGGAACATCGGCTCCCTCCTGGTGCGGGGCGTCCCTCCGCTGACCCTGTTCCTGCAGTTCCTGGCGCGGCACGACGCCCCGACCGGAGGCAAGGATGGAACGCTCCACTTCGACGATCTGGAGCGCTCGATCATCGGCCCGATCAGCGTCCTGGGGACCCTCATCCCGGTCATGACCGGCGCGTCGCTGGCCGCCCGGATGCGCGGCGAGACGCGCGTGGCCCTGACCTACATCGGCGACGGCGGGACATCGACCGGCGACTTTCACGAGGGGCTGAACCTGGCCGCGGTCTTGAACCTGCCGCTCATCCTGATCGTCGAGAACAACGGCTACGCCTACTCGACGCCGACCACCATGCAGTACGCCGTCGAGAGCCTGGCGGTCAAGGGCCCGGCCTACGGCGTGGCGTCGGAATCGGTGGACGGCACCGACGTGCTGGCGGTGTACGACGCGACGCGGCGCGCCGCCGAGCGCGGACGCCGCGGCGAAGGGCCGACTCTCCTGGAATGCCGTGCCTTCCGGCGCCGCGGACACGCGGAGCACGACGACATGCGCTACGTCCCCCGCGAGCTGATCGCGGCCTGGGAGAAACGGGATCCGCTCGACCGGTTCGAGGCGTTCCTGGTCGAAGAGGGGCACGCCACGCGCGCGAGCCTGCGCGCCGTCGCGGAAGGGTTCGAGCCCGTGCTGGAGGACGCTTCGCAGAAGGCTCTGGCGAGCCCGTTCCCGCCGCCCGAAGAGGCCCTGCGCGACGTCTACTACGAGGCGACATGAGACACGGGACGGCCATGGCCGCCGGAAGGAAAGGACGAGGACGCCCTCGGGCCGTGCCGCGCCCGGAGGTCCCCGCGCGGCCCGGCCGCCTCGAGGACGAGGACATGCCGGCCCCGGACGACGCGCTCCTTCTGAAGATGCTCCACTCGATGAAGCTGACCCGCGCCCTCGAATACCGCATCGAGCGCAAGCTGTACCGCCAGGGAAAGATCGTCGGCGGGGTCTACGTCGGGCGCGGCCAGGAGGCGATCTCGGTGGGCGCGGCCGTGCACATCCGCCGGGGCGAGGGGGAGGACCGCGACGACATCGTCTCCCCGTCGCACCGCGACATGGCGGTCTTCCTGATGCAGGGGGTGCCGCCGGAGCGGATCCTGGCCCAGTACATGGGGCGGAGCACCGGCCTGACGCGCGGGCGCGACGGCAACATGCACATGGGGGACCTGAGACACCGGCTCGTGGCGTTCATCTCGCACCTCGGCGACAGCATCCCGGTCGCCGCCGGGTGCGCCCTCACCTTCGTGATGCGCGGCACCGACCAGGTGTCGTTCTGCTTCTTCGGAGAAGGGGCCACCAGCCGTGGGGACTGGCACGAAGGGCTGAATTTCGCCGCGGTGCGCCGGCTTCCCGTGGTCTTCATCTGCAACAACAACCAGTACGCCTACTCGACGCACGTGAGCCGCCAGATGCGCGTGGAGCGCGTCTCCGATCGCGCCGCCGGCTACGGGATTCCGGGCGAGACCGCCGACGGGAACGACCTGCTCGCCGTCTACGACCGGGTCGGCCGGGCGGTCCGCCGCGCCCGCCGGGGCGACGGGCCGAGCCTTCTGGAGTTCGTCACGTTCCGCATGACCGGGCACTCGGCCCACGACGACGCGGGCTACGTCCCGAAAGCCGAGTTCGAGGAGTGGGGGCGCAAGGACCCGATCGAGAGGCTCCAGTCCGCCCTGCTGCGCCGAGGGCTCGTCGACAAGCCCGCCCTCGCCGGGATGGAGGCGCGCATCGAGGCGGATCTGGACGAGGCGGTGGCGTGGGCGGAGCGCCAGCCGTACCCGGAGCCGGAGGAATGCCTGGACGGGGTTTATCATGAGGGCGGCCCGGGAGCGGGTGACGGGCCGCAGGGGGAGAGCACAGCGTGGCGCTGACGACGTACGTCGAGGCGATCCGGCAGGGGATCTGGGAGGAGATGGAGCGCGACAAGCGCGTCTTCATCCTGGGCGAGGACGTGGGGGTCTACGGCGGCGCCTTCAAGGTGACCGAGGGGATGCTCGCGAAGTTCGGCGAGGACCGGGTCATCGACACGCCGATCTCCGAGTCGGCGATCGTCGGCGCCGCGATCGGCATGTCGATGAACGGCCTGCTGCCCGTGTGCGAGATGCAATTCATCGACTTCATCACCTGCGCCTTCGACCAGATCACGTCGTACGCGGCGAAGAGCCGCTACCGCTGGGGCGTCGGCGTGCCGCTCGTCGTCCGCGGCCCGTGCGGCGGCAACGTGCACGGCGGCCCGTTCCACTCGGCCA
>DATNEZ010000397.1:0-6885 GCA_035606645.1 Binatia bacterium | reverse complement strand
ATCGGCGTACTCCTGCAGCTCGTCGACCGTCTGCCCCTTGCGCGACTCAGCCAGAAGCAGCAGGTAGTCGAGGCTGCCGAAGTCCGCGAGCGCCTCGCGGAAGGTGCTGATCACCCGGTTGTTCTTCGGCACCAGGTTCAGCACGTCGCCGTCGAGCGTCAGGTGCCGGCCGAGTAAGAGCGAGAACAGGCAGAGGGCGATGGTGACCAGGAAGACCAGCCGGTAGCGCCGGCGCGCCAGCGACTCGATGCGCAGGAACAGGCCCTGCTTCACCCCGGCCATCAGATCTCCCGCCGGCCTTCCAGCGCCTTGCCGACCGTGACCTCGTCGGCGTACTCGAGCTCGCTGCCGACCGGCAGCCCGAGCGCGATGCGCGTGGCGCGCACGCCCAGGGGCTTGAGCAGCCGCGACAGGTAGACGGCCGTCGCCTCCCCCTCGACGTTCGGGTTGGTCGCCAGGATGACCTCCTTCACGCTGCCGTCGCGCAGCCGCTCGAGGAGCGGGCCGATCCTCAGATCGTCGGGACCGATGCCGCGCAGGGGGGCGATCGATCCGTGCAGCACGTGGTACAGGCCGCGGTACCCCGACTTCTCGATGGAGATCAGGTTATGCGGCTCCTCGATCACGCAGATCTGGGTCCGGTCCCGATCGTCGTCGGCGCAGATCGCGCACGGGTCGGTGTCGGTGATGTTGAAGCAGGTCGAGCAGAGCCTGAGGGCGTCCTTGACCTCGAGCAGGGCAGCGGCCAGCGCCTGGGCGTCCAGGCGGTTGCTGCGCAGCACGTGGAAGGCGAGACGCTGCGCCGACTTGGCGCCGATCCCCGGGAGCTTGCGGAAGGCCTCGATCAGGCGCTCGAGCGGCGCGGCGAACCGCATCCCTCAGAACCCGGGCACGCGGAGGGCGCCGACCTTCTCGGCCATCGCCTCTTCGATCTTCCGGTTGGCCTCGTTGATCGCGGCGCGGACCAGGTCCTCGAGCATCTCCACGTCCTGGGACTTGACGACGTCGGGGGCGATGCGGACGGAGAGCAGCTCGTGGTTCCCGGCCATGCTGACGGTGACCATGCCGCCGCCCGACGAGGCCTCGACCTTCAGCTCGGCGACTTCCTTCTGGAGCTTCGCCTGCATCTGCTGCGCCTGCTTCATCAACGCCTTGATGTCCATCAGGAGTGTGTCCGAGTATTGGGCCGGGCCGCGTTCCGGACGCCGTGGGGCCGGATGCGAGGCGCCGCGACGAAGTTCGATGCCGGAGCATCGTCGAGGCGCGGCAACGAAGCAGACGGCCCCACGCCGCCGGAACCCGGAGGGCGCATGGGGATTGCGGCCGCATACCGTGTCGCTCGTCGTCGGCGATGGACCCGCATCGCTCTCCTCCTCGCTCCTTGTCTGCGAACCGCAAGCCCCATGCGCGCGGCCCGGCCGAATACTCGGACAGGCTCCTGCTCCTACGAGAGGGCCAGAAGCCCGATCCCGCTCAGGGCGCCGACCAGGGTGTTGGAAAAGTTCACCGCCTCGTTGTCGATGAGCCCGCGTGTCTCGAGCGTCGCCCCGAGGATCGAGTCGGCGGTCGAGCCGATGAACGCCGCGGCCAGCACGATCGCCGCGCGCTCCGGGCCGAGGAAGCCGGTGGCGATCGCGAGGACGGCGATGAGCCCCGCCGCGCCCAGCCCGGCCAGGGTCCCCACCCAGGAGACTCCGCCGTCGGTGCCCGGCGGCACGGGGCGCAGCGTCGTGATCAGGACCGGCCGGCCGCCGTAGGCGCGGCCGATCTCGCTGCTGACCGTGTCGAACGCCGCCGTGGCGTAAGCGCAGACGAACGCCAACGCGAACACCAAGGGCTCCCTCGACGACGCGACCAGGAACGCCAGGTAGACGGCGACCCCGCAGTTGGCGAGCGCGTGCCGGGCCGAGCGGGCCCCCTTCTTCTCCTGGGCGATCCCCAGCCGCTCCTTCCGGCGCAGCCCGAGCCGCGTCGCGCCGGATCCCAGGACGAAGAACGCGGTGAGGATGAGGAAGCCGCGCCAGCCCGCGAACACCATGGTCAGGACGCCCACGCACAGGCCGGCGATCATCCCGGAGCGATCGACCAGGCCGCCGCGCCTGAAGCCGAGCGCCAGGAGCGCGTTGATCGCCACCGCCAGGAGGATCGTGAGGCCCAGGCCCGGCGCCGCCGCAAGGCGCCCGGGATCGACTTCGAGAAGCCCCGCCAGGAAGGCGGCCGACAGGAGCGGGACCGTGAGGTTGTCGTCCAGCTTCCAGGGGAGCGATTCCATGAAGGCGGCGAAGACGGAGGCGGCGCCGGCCAGGACCCCCGAGGCCACGGCCCCGTGCCCGGTAGACGCCAGGATGGCCCACGAGAACCCGAAGGCCGCCAGCGCGAACGCGATCGAGCCCTCGACCGTCTTCGCGCGGTTCCAGGGAATCGGCCGCCTTCCAAGTCGTCGGCCGATCCACGAGGCGGCGCTGTCTCCCGCGGCCATGATGCCCCAGGCGGCGCCCGCGACCTCCATGCGACGGTGGAACAGGATCACGAGGAGCAGGACGGCGAACGGATAGATCACGATCCCGGACCGCCAGGGGGCGCCCCTCTCCCCTTCGCGGAAGATCGACGGCGCCAGGCGGGGCAGCACCATCAAGTTGAATAGAACCGCCGCCCCCGCGGCGCCGGCCGCCTGGAGCGGCGAGAGGAACGGCAGGAGGAACGCCAGCCCGCCCATGGCGAAGTGGATCGTCCGGCGCCTCGCTTCCCCCCGCGCCGGCCCGCTCAAGCGCTCCCCTGGTGGCCGACGGTCCCCTGCCGCTGCGCCTCGAGGGTCGCGCGCAGGCCTTCGCGCAAAGGGGTGACGCGGTACCCGAGCTCGCGGCTGGCGCGCTCGCTCGAGTAGGCCCAGTGGTGGCGGAACGTCGCGATGGCCCCGTCCGTGAAGTCGGGCATGCGGCCGGTCAGCCTGGCCCGGACGCGCTGCGCCAGGCCGGCCGCCTCCGCGACCCAGAAGGGGACGGCCACCCGCGGCGGTGCGATGCCCGTCAGCCCCTGGAGCAGGGAGAACAGATCGTCGTGCGTGGCGTTCTCGCCCCCCAGGATATAGCCCCTCCCGGACGTCCCCTTCTCGAGCGCCAGGAGGTGGCCCTCGGCGACGTCCGGGGCGTAGGCGTAGCAGATACGCGTGGGGCGGCCCCCAAGGCGGGTCCTCGTCCTGCCCGCCGCATAGTCCCTGAACACCCGCTCCATGAGGTTTCCCTGCGTGGCGGCCCCCGGGCCGTACACCACCCCCGGGTAGACGAGGACGAGGGGGTGCCCCTCTGCGGCCCGCTCGACCGCCAGCCTCTCCGCGGCCCACTTGCTGCGCTCGTAGTCGGTCCTGAAGTTGAACTCGGTGCGGGCGCAGGTCTCGTCGCGCGCCTCGGGACCGGTCGGACCCAGGGCGGCGATCGTCGACGTGTAGACGATCCTTCGGACACCAGTCCGCTCGGCGGCGCGCAGGAGCGCCGCGAGCCCTTCGACGTTGACCCGGTCGAAGTCGCGCGGGTCCCTGGCCCACATCTTGACCATGGCGGCCATGTGCACGCACGCCTCGCAGCCCGCGAGGGCGCGCTCGAGCGACGCGTGGTCGAGCACGTCCCCCGTGACCGGCGAGCAGCCCGCGGGGACGGCCGACTCCCTCCCTCGCCGCACGAGGGACAGGACCGAGTGCCCCGCGGCGGCGAGGCGCGCCGCCACCTGCGCGCCGAGGTACCCGGTCGATCCGGTGATCAGGACCTTCACGCGCTCCCCTTTCCCTCGGGGATCACGCCGAGATAATCGCTCAGCGCCTCCTGCCAGGTGCGGGGGGTCATCCCCGTCAGGCTCGTGTACCGCGTCGTGTCCAGGGCCGAAAACGCCGGACGGATGGCGACCCGCCCGGCCTCGGCGGTCTGAATCGGCTCGAGCGTCGCCCCCCGGAAGCCCCCGGCATGCAGGATGAAACGGGCCATCTCGAAGCGCGAGCAGACCCCCAGGTTCGCGAAGTGCAGGATGCCCCGCGCCTCCCCCTCGAGCAGGACGCGGAGGGCGCGCGCCAGGTCCAGCACGTAGGTCGGCGAGCCGCGCTGATCGTCGACGACGCGCAGGGTGCCGCCGTTCCTGGCGCGGGCGCGGATCGCATCCACGAAGTTGGGGCGCCCCGCGCCGTACAGCCACGCGGTCCGCACGATCAGGTGGTCCGGCGCCAGCGCGGCCACGCGTCTCTCTCCCTCGAGCTTGCTGCGGCCATATTCCGACAGCGGCGCCGGCACGGCGTCCTCGGTGTACGGCTCGCGGGCCATCCCGTCGAAGACGAAATCGGTGCTGACGTGCAGGAGCCGGCACCCCGCCGCGGCGGCGGCGCGCGCGACGTTCCCGGCCCCTTCGGCGTTGATCCGCAGGGCCTCCTCCCGGTCGGTCTCGCAGCCGTCCACATTGGTGTGGGCCGCGCAGTTGATGATCGCGTCGGGCCTCAGGCGCTCGATGTCCGACTCCAGGCGGAAGCGATCGGTCACGTCCGCCTCGACCCGGGTCGCGGCGATGGTGCCGGGGTAGACCTCCTCCAGGACCTCCGCCAGCACGCGACCGAGCATGCCGCCGGCCCCGAGCACCATCGGAACGAACCCGGCGCGTGGCGTCATGGGACGATCCCCGGGAACGTCCCCGGCAGCGCTCCCGTGGACCCGGCCTGGAAGTCGACCACGTTCCCCACTCCCTTCAGGTTGATGAGAAACCGGAACTCGCGCTGGCTGGTCCCCTCGAAATTGCGGTTCAGGACCTCCAGCTGGAAGCCGCAGCACTGCGTGTTGTAGCCGAACCGGTAGCGCTGGTCGCGCAGCCGCGGTTCGCCGGGAAGCACGTCCCCCAGCTCGTAGTTCGTCTGCATCCCCAGGAGGAAGCGCCGGCCGAAGAAGTTGGTCTCCCCCTGCAGGCCGATCTGATTGCGGTCGAACGCCTCGCTGAAGGCGAGCCCCTTGTCGAACGCCGCCTTCCCTTCCAGGTCGCGCACCATGGACCAGGTGAGATCGACGAAGCCCCGGCGCGAGCTGCGCAGGTTGGCGCTCAGGCTGGCCTCCCGGATCTGCCGGAACAGGATGTCGAACGAGCCCCGGACATCGAGGCTGGCGTGGATCGACGGGTTGATCCGCAGCGTCGCCCGGACGGGCGAGAGATGGCTCGTGAGCGGCAGGTTGGGGAAGTTCAGGGCGGTCGAGGTGCTGAGGGGCCCCAGGAACGAGTAGTCCTGGCTGATCTCGAGCGTGGCGACCTCGACGGTGCTCAGCTTCTTCTTGTCGTCCTCCGGGGGCTCCGGCGCGCCCCCCGCCGCGCCCGCTGACGCCTGCGCCTTCCGGCGCATCGCCTGCGCCGCCTGGGCGAAGGCATCGGCGCCGCCGCCCCCGCCCCCTCCCACGAAGTTCGCGCTGGAGGGCCCCAGGAGCGAGCCGATGCTGGCCGTCCCGGCCACCGGGCGCTTGGCGAAGAGCCGGGTGACGAAGGCGTAGGTGACGCGGTTGCTGTTCGTCTGGACCGCGTCGATCTCGTCGAAGGAGATGATCCGGTCCGTGTCCTCGAGCCGGGACTGGTAGGTGTAGCGGATCTGCGGCTCGATGGTGTGCTTGTACTGGGGCGAGAAGCTCGAGTCGGGCCGATCGAATACGCGGCTGAGCCGCGGGCCGATCAGGGTCAGGCCGGCCTGGTAGTTGTGCCGGTTGAACGACTCCTCGGAGGACAGCGTCTTCTCCTCGTCGCGGACCCCGTTCCCCTGGCCGAAATCGCCGGGCGTGGCCAGGGGATCGTTGTCGCAGCCGATGTCGTCGGCGGCGTCGAAGAACCCGTCCAGGTTCTCGTCGTGCTCGCTGTTGTCGATGCCGTCCCCCTCGCCGACGTCGCCCGTGCCCGGGATTCCGTCGCAGCCGACGTCGGTGACCTGGCTGGCGGAGTAGAACGTGTTCCGGTAGCCCAGGCTGGCGTCCACGTCGAGCCACGGCAGCGTCGAGAGCTGCGCCGAGAAGACCGGGAAGGCGTCGAGGCGGGCGTAGCCCGGGCCGCCGACACCCTTGTCGAAATAATTGGCCGAGGACTCGAGGGTCATGAACAGGGGCGTGCGTCCGAGCCGCTGCCGTCGTCCGCGCAGCTCGACCTTGGGCTTGATCCAGCGGGTGATGGTCTCCTCCTCGGTCAGGGAGAACGAGTCTCCGATGATGGGCTCCACCGGGACGTTGATCAGCTGCTCGCGCCTCTCCCCTCTCAGGTTCAGCGTGTAGAAGCCCCAGGTGCGGGTCACGAACAGGTTGCTCAGCGCCTGCGGATTGGTCGAGAGCCTCAGGTCCCGCTCGAAGTCCCGGTAGTAATCGAAGTCGCTGATGAAGTTCGCGTTCGCCACGAGTCTCCAGCCCGGCAGGAACTCCTGGTTGTGACCATAGTTGATGACCCAGCGGTCGATCGGGACGCCCGGCTTCTCCTCTTCCTTGGCGACCTGGTCGCGGATGTAGTAGCCGGTGAAATAGCCGCGACCGCTCTCGCTCGGGACGTAACGGTACTCCAGTCCCGTGCCGTACCCGGCCAGGGACAGGTAATCGAGGAAGAACGTCGCGTCCATGTTCCGGCGCATCGCCCAGTAAAGGGCGTTGCTGATGATCGTGCCGCCGCGCCGCGAGAAGCCGAATTCCGGGAACAGCAGCCCGGATGCCCTGTCCGACTTGACCGGCCAGATCAGGTACGGCGAATAGAAGACCGGGACCCGGCCGACCTTGAACCGGATGTTGTGCAGGTAGGCGTAGTCGTTCTCCCGTATGAGCCCCCGGCCCACGCGGAAGCTCCAGTAGGGCACCGGCTGCGTGCAGGCGGTGAAGGTCGCATCGTACAGGACCATCTCGCTCGCGG
>DATNEZ010000396.1:0-3716 GCA_035606645.1 Binatia bacterium | reverse complement strand
GGGCAGAAACCTGCCATCACCCCGGCCGAGAAAGATCGAAATGTTGTCCGGAAACCCGTAGTCCACCACGGCAAGGTCCGGAACGCGATCGGCGTTCAAATCGGCTGCGGCAAGGTCACCCAGGTGGGTGGACACGAAGGTGAGGATTTCGGAACCGAACGACCCGTCACCGAATCCCAGGCGTACGGCGAAACCGGTGAAACCATCCCCATCGATCGTCAGTGCGAGGTCCGGGATGCCGTCTACGTTGAAATCGCCCGTCACCATATCGGCTGGATTGCTGGCTGCGTGGTATCGCATTTCGGGACCGAATGTCCCGTCACCGCGGCCGAGCAGGATGGATAAGTCCGCCGAGAATCTGTTGGCCACCGCAAGGTCCACGACGGAGTCGTTGTTCCAGTCTGCCACGACGATACCCAGGGGGCTGCTGCCTACGAGGATCTGTGCACCTCCCGTGAAGGTGCCGTCTCCGACGCCCAGAAGTATGGAGACGTCCCCCGCGCGGATGTTGGCCACCGCCAGATCCGTGTTCCCATCGGCGTCGAAGTCCGCAACGGCGATTGCCTGAGGTCCGTCGTCTGTGGTGTACCGACGCTCGGATTGGAAAGTCCCGTTCCCCCGTCCGAGAAGGATGGAAATCTCTTTCGAGTTCACACCGACGTTCGTCACCGCGAGATCGGCCATTCCGTCGTGGTTGAAATCAGCGCTCACCACGTCCCAGGGCTCCGATCCGACCGGGAATGCAGGTTGCGGAAACTGCGACGCGACCTGGAGAGCAGGACCTGCTCCGAGGCCAGAGAGCATTGTTGTCAGGCAGAAAAGCGGGGCCAGTCTCTGGAATCGTCGTGAAGCGAGGTGGTCGTTCATGGCTCACCTCCGCGTGGTGAGAGGTTGACGAGGTTGCGATACCTCCAAATCTACCCCCGAGACAGCCGGCGGACAACGGAAATCGGGGGAAAATGACCCCCGATCAGGCGAGCGGGAAGCTATTCTGAAAGCACCCTCACCCGGTCTTGCGGGACCGGTCTGTGGATTACCCGGGAAATGGAGCCCTGTCCATGGCGCGATGGTCCGTCTACATCTTGAGGTGCGCTGACGGGACTCTCTACACCGGAATCGCGACGGACGTGCGCCGCCGACTGGCGGAGCATGTGCGGGGCGGCGGCCGGGGCGCGAAGTATCTGCGCGGTAGAGGGCCCCTCCGGATCGTGTTCGCGAGGGCCGTCCGCACGCGAGGCACGGCCCTCCGGCTCGAAAGCCGGATCAAGAAGCTCTCGAAGGCGCGGAAGGAAGCGCTTATCGCGGCGACGCCCCCGCCGACGCGGGCTTCACCTCGTCCGGCAGCGCGGGGGACTTCTCGCCGGGCGCGGGCGAGGCAGGCGAGCCCTCCGGCTGCGGGTTGAGGTGGGTGTCGAGCCACCCGACCCACTCGCGGTAGACCGAGCGGCTGCGCACCGGGTCGCCGGGGAAGTGCCCCGGCACGGGCCAGGCCAGGAACTTCGTGGGGACGCCGTTGTCCTTGAGGGCATGGTACAGGCGGTACGACTGGGTGATCGGCACGCGCGCGTCCCCCGTGTCCGACAGGATCAGGGTGGGCGTCTTGATGCGCGGCGCGTAGGTGATCGGGGACTGCTCGCGGTACGCCTTGTCGCGGCCTTCGGTGTAAGGGGACCCGCCGAACGACCAGCGGGCCTGCACGTTGAAGTCGGCCAGGGCGTACTGGTCGATGAAATCGGTGACCGTGGCGCCGGTGACCGCCACCTTCCAGTCATTGTAGTGGCCGATGAGCCACGAGGTCATGTAGCCGCCGTACGACCAGCCGGACACGCCGATGCGCGCCGGGTCGACGAAGCCGCGCCCCTTCACGACCTTGAGCCCGGCCATCACGTCACGGCCGGGGCCGTCCCCCGCGTCATTGACGATCGCCCGCTGGTAGGAGTTGCCCAGGTTGTCGCTGCCCCGGTAGTTCGGCTGGAAGACGACGTAGCCTCGCGCCGCCAGGATCTGGCCGAAGGACGAGAAGCTCTCGGTCGAGGCGGCCTGCGGTCCGCCGTGAATGACCAGGACGAGCGGGTACTTCCTCTTCGGGTCGAATCCCGGGGGATAGATCAGGATCCCGTTCTCGGCCAGCCGGTCGGGTCCCTGCCACGCGATGCTCTCCACCCGTCCCAGGTCGAGCGACGCCACCGCGTCGTTGAACGACGTCAGGCGCTTCGGCGCGGCCTCGGGCGACGGCATGTAGTAGAGCTCGGTCGGATGCTGCGACTCGCTGCCGGTGAAGGCGACCGCGCCGGTCTTCGACACCGCCGCGTCGATCCAGAACGACCAGGAGGGGTTGGCCTTGCCGAGGTCCAGGCGGCGCGCCGGGCCGTCGATCGGCTGCAGCCAGAGCGAGACGCGCGTGCCGTCGTTCCCGCCGACCAGGATCGACCGGCTGTCCGGCATCCAGATCGACCGGTACAGGCAGCGGTCGAGGGCGCGGGTGACCGATTTCGGCTCGCCCCCCGCCGCCGGCACGACCTGGATCTCGTTGATGTTGTTGAAATCGCCGTCCCGCGGATACCAGAGCGCGATGCGCGACCCGTCGGGGCTGAAGCTCGGGAATCCCTCCAGGAGCGTCCGCCCGGTCAGCGGGCGCATCCCCCCCGAGGCCACGTCGAGGATCTGGACCGAGGTCTTGTCGCCGTCGCCGAAGTGCGGCTTCTCCTGCCGGGCGAAGGCGATCTGCCTGCCGTCGGGTGACCAGGACAGGGGAGACGACGGCGGGCCGGGGGGCTCGCTCACGGGAAGGCTCCATGCGCCCGAGGTGAGACGCTTCGCCGCCCCGCCTTCGGCCGGGACCAGCCAGACGTGCGACGGCTGGGGCGCCTGCTGCGCCAGGAAGTCGTTGTTCCCGACCTCGAATCCGTCCTCCCCCTTCTTGATCGCCTCGCGATTGTCCGGCACGTCCTCCGTGACGAAGGCGAGAGCGCCTCCGTCCGGCCTCCAGGCGAACTGCTGGACGCCGGCCCAGGCCTGGGTGATCTGCAGGGCGTCGCCGCCGGCCATCGGCATGACGAAGATCTGCCGGTGTCCCTCCTCGTCCAGGGGCACGGGCGGCGCCGGTGTCCCGGTGCCGGCGGCCGTCGCGGCGGGCTCCGGCCTCGCCGAACCCTTCGGCGTCCCCTTCGCGAGAAACGCCAGCGTCCCGCCGTCCGGCGACCAGCGCGCGTGGGCCAGCTCCTCGCGGCCGCGCGTCAGGACACGCTGGGCCCCCGTCGCCACGTCCACGAGGACCAGCTCGGCCTCGTGCCGGTTGACGTCGTAGTTGGGGCGCGACACGACGACGACGATCGACTTCCCGTCGGGGGAGATCTGCGGGTCGCTCACGCGCACCAGCCGGGCCAGGTCCTCGAAGCCGATGCGGCGGGGGGCGCCGGCTTTCGGCAGGTCGGCGAGGGCAGGCAGCGTCATCAGGAGCAGGGCGGCTGCGACGGCCAGGGCGGATCGTCGTCTCATCGGTGCGTCTCCTTTGCGGGGCGGCAGGGTGGAAGGCCCGATTATAGGCCAGGCCGGCCCCGGGGCATCCCATGAAACGCCGGGTCTCAGGCCCTGTGCTACCATCCGCCACCGGCGTGCCGGGAGCCGTCGAGGCCGCAGCATGACGAAGGGGAAACAGCAGGACCGGCGCGCCCGCAAGCGGCTCGAGGTGCGCTACGGCCTCGAGGAGCCGCGCT